>DAOVGH010000057.1 GCA_030672485.1 Desulfobacterales bacterium
ATATTTTAATCTACAATTTTGTCCTAACTTTTGAACCTTACCAAGGTTTTACCAAAGGCTTAATGCCCATGGATATAAGAAAGGGAGATACAATAGAGTTGACAACGGAAAAGGTTGTCTATGGTGGTAGGGGTCTTGCCCACCTAAATACGATGGCGATTTTCGTGGACAAGGCGGCTCCGGGGGATAGGGTCGTCGCAAGAGTATTCAGGGTTAGAAAGGACTTCGCAGAGGCAAGGGCCTTAGAAGTGATAGAGGCCTCACCGTATAGAACGGCTGCCCCCTGCCCTTATAGCGATTATTGCGGTGGTTGTAACTGGCAGTTCATCAAGTATGAGAAACAGCTGGAATACAAGCATGCCCTTGTTCGGGATTTACTTATCCATATTGGTAAGGTTACCGATTTTCGGATACCCCACGTCTTGCCATCTCCCCGGATACTCGGGTATAGAAATAAGATGGAATTTTCCTTTTCAGACAGGAGGTGGCTGTTGCCTCAAGAGAGAAGCGAGAAAAGGGACAACAAAGACTTTGCCCTTGGCCTCCACATGCCAGGTACCTTTGATAAGATCATAGACATTGAGGGATGCCTTCTTCAGAAAGAAAAAGGTAATGAGATATTAAGGGAGGTAAAGAGATACGTAAGGGATAGCGGGATACCTGCCTATGGGCTTAGAAGTCATCGGGGGTTTTGGCGTTATCTCGTGTTACGCTATTCCCATTGCTTTGATGAATGGATGGTGAATATAGTGACGAGTGATGAGAAAGGCCCCCCTGTTCATGCCCTGGCCACAATCCTGGGGGATCGATTCAAGGAAATTACCTCCATAGTGAACAATATCAACACAAGAAAAGGTGGGACAGCGGTAGGTGAGTGGGAGAGAATTCTGGCAGGTGAGGGGAAGATCAGGGATAAAATAGGGGGGCTTACCTTTGAGATATCTGTAAATTCCTTTTTCCAGACAAATACCCCTGTGGCAGAGAGATTATATGAGTCGGTAAGGGATTTTGCCTCTCTGAGTGGAAAGGAGACCGTTCTTGATCTTTATTGTGGGATAGGGACAGCTTCTATCTTTTTGGCTTCGCAGGCCTCGAGGATCATCGGCGTGGACATATCCAATGGTGCTTTGGCAGATGCCAACAGGAATTGTGAGTTGAACGGGATAGATAACTGTGAATTTCTTTGTGGGGATGTAAGTGTGTTGTTGTCCCAGGTTGATATTGAACCGGATTTGTTAGTCACGGACCCGCCAAGAACGGGGATGCACAGAAAAGTGATAGACCAGATCCTTCGATTTTCGCCTGAAAAGATCGTCTACATTTCCTGTAATCCTGCCACATTGGCCAGGGATATTGCTTTGTTAAAAGAAGGCTACAGGGTAGAAGAGGTCCAGCCAATTGATCTATTTCCAAATACCTACCATATAGAATGTATCGCAAAGCTGGAAAGGATTTAATAGCAAAACAAAAATATTGACAATTACCCAGGCACATATATAATTCGAACTGTGTTGTCTCATGGCTCAAGAAGGAAGAAGAGACTGATACGATCCGCCAAGATATGTTTTTAAAGAGGGAGGTGAGTTGCTAGAAGGGCTGAGACTTGCAAGCGCTTAGCCAAATGCAATAAGCTCTATGAAGGTAGTCGTATATAATAATCAAATAGAAAAGGCCATAAGGGATCTGAAGAGAAAGCTCTCAAAGGAGGGGTTTTACTCGGAGATAAAGGAAAGAAGGTTTTACGACAAGCCGAGTGTACAGAAGAAAAAGAAACAGGCAAAGGCTGCCAAAAGACTCCGAAAAAAGATGAGGACTTTCAGCTTTCCTCGGTAACAATGAGTTGCCTGGTACATGTCAAAGGTAGCCTATTCAGTTTTAGGTCCGCCTGTGGCCGAGAAGGATAACGCATATTTGGGCGTAAATCAGGGCCGAAATTCTTCAATCTTTGATCTACCATCAGTGGTACCGAAACGGTTTAAAAGGGAATCCCGTCAAAAGCGGGAGCGGTCCCGCCGCTGTAGTCCCGACCCCGGTTGATTTATAGGGGAAGCTATCTCTCTGGCATACCCTCTTCTGGGGGGCTAAAGCCACTGATCCTACCTTAGCAGGATTGGGAAGGCGAGCCAGGGGGTTGGGAGAGTCAGAAGACCTGCCGCTGTGGAGATATTCTGTCGGTATTAGCCGGCTATTTAAGGATCAAGGAAACAGGGTGCAGTCCTTAAATCCATCTGGGTTTAAGGATTTTTTTTTAAATTGTGCTGCTCAGAAGATCATCATGGGCTGACCACGGTGGAAGGGCACAACCAAAGATGATAATAGCCCAGTGGAGACGGTATTTTCACAGAAAGGTTTATCCAAAAGCTTTTTTGACCATTCTTCTTTTTTCTTCGCCTCTGTGCTCACATGCAGGTGTCTTACACGATTCTCTGGGCAGGGATGTGATTTTACCCTTTACGCCTACGAGGATCATTTCCTTAGCACCAAGCATTACAGAGATGATCTATTTTCTCGGACTGGGAGATAGGCTCGTCGGTGTTACCCGATTTAGCTATTTTCCCAGGGAGGCCCAGAGGAAGCCAAAGGTGGGTGCCTATACGGGTATAAGTGTTGAAAGGGTAATAATGCTCAACCCTGATCTTGTTATTGCTACAGTTGATGGAAACAAGAGAGGGGATGTTGAAATGCTGGAAGAAGCTGGCATCCCGGTTTATGTTATCAATCCTCGAACGGTAAATCAGCTCCTGGATACCATGGAGAGATTGGGAGAGGTCTGTGGCGTACCTGATAGGGCAAAAAGGCTGGTTGGCTATCTGAGAGAAAGGGTCATGAGGGTCGTGGAGGCAGTAGGAAATAAGGGAAGACCGCTAGTGTTTTTGGTGATAAATGTGAGGCCACTTATGAGCGTAAATCGGAACACCATACACCATGACGTAATCCGGCTGGCTGGTGGGAGGAATATGACCGGGGATCAGCCCATTACCTATCCAAAATTGAGCATGGAAGCAGTTATGAAAAGAAAACCGGACGTGATAATCATCTCGTCTATGGAAAGAGGAGGGGAGTCTGAGAAGGCGAGAAAGAAATGGTTTCGATGGCCTACGTTACCGGCCGTGCAAAAGGGGCGAGTTTATCTTATAGATTCCGACCTGATAGACAGGCCTGCCCCGAGAATAGTGAGCGGCTTAGAAGAGATGGCCAGATTAATACATCCAGGCATAGCACTGCATGAGAGACAATGAGAATCAGACCCGCCTGCCGCTGCGAACTCGCCGGCCAGCCGAGCAAGGCGAGGCGGCCTGGGGCAAGAGCGGGCAGGGGATAACCCCTTTAAAGGTGATATATACAGGGCTTATCTTATCAGGGATACTTCTCATTATAATCCTCATCTCCTTGAGTTTGGGCCCTGCCAAGATCTCTGTAAAGGATGTTGTCACATGGGTCACCGGCCATAGATCAGTTGATCAAACGGCGTGGATGATCCTGTTCAGGATAAGATTGCCGAGGATTTTGCTGGCTGGCCTGGTTGGTTTTACGCTCTCTCTTGGTGGGGTTGTATTCCAGGCCCTCCTGAGAAACCCCCTGGCGGAACCTTTCATACTTGGTGTCTCAAGTGGAGCCGCAGTAGGGGCCATCACAGGAATTGTCTTTGGTCTTGGGTTTAACCTTGGAGTACCCCTTCTCTCCTTTCTGGGTGCTTTGCTCACTATTTTACTGGTAATGGGCATAAGCAGCCGTCACGGGGGACTTGAGTCATCAACGTTACTTCTGACCGGGGTAATTGTTAATGCCTTTTTTACGGCTGTAATCATGTTCTTCATTGCCACCACAAGTGATAGCAGGCTTCATTCCATGCTCTTCTGGCTGTACGGTGACCTTTCGCAAAGCAGATATGTTCACCTATCAATAGGCATTCCACCTATCCTCATTGTGTCTGCTATCATTTATTTCTTTTCCCGTCACCTCAATCTGATCGTCGGGGGGGAGGATTCTGCCCTTCAGATGGGAGTCGAGGTGGAATTGTTGAAATGGATATTATTCCTTGGCGTCTCGTTAATGACTGGCATGGTTGTATCTTTTTCCGGAATCATAGGTTTTGTTGGTCTGATTGTCCCACACCTCATGAGGATGTTTTTTGGCCCTGATCACCGGCTCTTGATACCAGCTTCTGCCCTTGGAGGTGCCATTTTCTTAATAGCTGCAGATACATTGGCAAGGATGATACTATCTCCCAGTGAACTGCCGGTAGGGGTAATAACTGCCTTCTTGGGGGCCCCCTTCTTTATATATCTCTTAAAACAGAGAGGCAGCCAGTGGACTCAGAGCTGATCCTCAAAGGTGTCTACTTCAGGTATGACAGCCAATGGTGCCTTGAAGGGATAGATTTTGAGCTCAAAAAGGGCGAGATTGTGGGGATAATAGGTCCAAATGGTTCAGGCAAGAGTACCTTGCTAAAGATTATGGATGGCCTTCTCAGGATAGAGAAAGGAGAGATTTTACTCCTGAATAGACCATTATCCCGTTACACAAGGAGTGATATTGCCAGGCAGATAGCCATGGTGCCCCAGGAATCAACCTTTCGATTCGCTTTTTCGGTTTTTGAGGTAGTGCTCATGGGTCGTTTTCCCCATTTAGGCCTCTTTCCCTTTGAGGGGAAAGAGGATCAGGAAATAGCTCGTCAGTCCATGCAGCTCACTGGTACACTCGATCTGGCAGGCCGTTCCATACATGAGCTGTCAGGAGGAGAGAAGCAGCGGGTGCTTACTGCCAGGGCATTAGCCCAGAAGGCCCAGATAATCCTCCTGGATGAACCAACATCTTTTCTGGATATAAGGCACAGGGTGGAGATATTTGAGCTTATTTCAACTCTGAGTCGGACACAAGCACTCAGCGTGATTGTCGTTTCTCACGATATCAGCCTGGCTGCACAATACTGCCAGCGGATGCTCCTTTTGAATAAAGGGAGCGTCTACAAGATAGGTGAGCCTGCTGAGGTGATAACCGCTGATACCATAAGTACAGTCTACCAATGTCCGGTGTTTGTTGACGAGAACCCGATCAGTAAGACCCCTCGCGTTACCGTTCTTTCAAGGAGAGGAGAGGGGAGACATCTTCATAACCCAGAAAGAACATAGCGGGGAATAAGGAACAACGGATTTGGAAAGAGCTGCCTTCACACTCTATCTAATCGCCCTTGTTTTGAGCCCCCTCCTTTTTGGAGCTGTCCACACCTATGCATACACCGTTGCGTCCCTGGGGGTACTCACTGGCAGTCTTTTGATAGTGAGGAAAAATATAGGAAAAGAGATCAAAAGTGGTGTGTACCAATTTCAATTCCCTGACACGGGCCTTAATTTTGCCTTTTTTACCCTCTTAATTTTCCTTGTTTTCCAGGTTATTCCGTTGCCTGCGTCTCTTTTGGGGTTTTTATCTCCTGAAGCCACGGTAGTCGGGCAGAAATCGCTGCCCGCCTCAAGCGCTCTCATCTCAGAAGGCCCTATCGAAAACTGGCTTTCTCTCTCACCCTACTA
>DAOVGH010000031.1 GCA_030672485.1 Desulfobacterales bacterium
CTCGAGGATAACCTCAAATCCATCCACTGACCCAACGAGGGGCCTTCCATCTCACGTGGAGGTGCCAGACCAAGCGATGCATTGGCCCTCTCTGTGAGGATTAATGCCCCTATTTTTCCGGCAGAAGAGGTTATTCAGAAATCCAAACAGACAGATTTGAAGGTAGTACTAGAAGACAAATGTGGGCCTATCTTTTTTTATTGTGGAAAGGAGAAATTCGAATGCAGACAAAACGCGGAAGATGCTTTTGGGCGCTAGTAACGGCCATAAGTCTGGCATGGATTGCCTTCCCGGCATTGGCAGTAGAAAAACGGGCTTCTGAGGGTAAAGTCGCGGTCGTTAACGGATCAGGGATCACTCAGCAGGATTTCGATAGGGAGATGAGCCGTGTCCTGCGACGGCTCGCCAGTATGGGAAAGCCCTTCGACGATTCCCAGCTGCCAGCACTCAAAAAAGAGGTCCTTGAAGGTCTTATCAACAGTGAGTTGCTTTACCAGGAAAGCCAAAGGAAGGGAACCAAGGTTGAAGAGGTGGCAATCAATGAACAATTGAACACACTGAAAAAACGATTTTCCGGTGAAGATGAATTCAAGGCTATGTTGATCAAGATGAATCTCTCCGAGGCCGAGGTGAGATCTCAGATCAAAAGGGGACTGGCCATTGAACAATTCATCGCTAAGCACTTTGTTGAAAAGGTTGCGGTTTCCGGCAAGGAGGCCAGGGCTTACTATGATAGCCACCCGGATTCTTTCAAACAACCCGAGCAGGTGCAAGCCAGCCACATTCTGATCAAAATCGACCCCCAGGCGAGCGCGCCACAGAGAGCTGAGGCACGAAAACAGATTGAAGAGATCCAGCAGAAACTGCAAAAGGGCGAAGATTTCGCCACTCTTGCCAAGGCGTTTTCCCAAGGCCCCAGTAGCGCCAAGGGTGGGGATCTAGGCTACTTCAGGCGGGGACAGATGGTGAAACCTTTTGAAGAGGCGGCCTTTGCCTTGGGACCGGGTCAAGTGAGCGATCTCGTCGAGACCAGGTTTGGGTACCACCTGATCAAGGTCATCGACAAAAGACCGGAAATGACAATTCCCTATGAGGATATCAAAGAGAAGATCGAGCAATACCTAAAGGATAAGAACGTTCGGGAACAAGTGAACGTCTACGTTGAGAAACTGAAACAAGATGCAAAAGTGGAGAGATTTCTGACCGAAACTCCGAAATAACAAAAGTCTCATCTAATTGGGGCTTGGTGGGTTTTAATTACTCTTATAAGATGAAGGATTTGATTGCATATATAGCGAAGGCGCTGGTGGACAAGCCAGAGGAAGTCGTGGTCACAGAAATAGAGGCAGAACAGATCTCCGTGATTGAACTTAGGGTAGCCAAAGAAGATTTAGGCAAGGTAATCGGCAAGCAAGGACGCACGGTGCAGGCCATCAGAACCATACTCAGTGGAGCCTCCAAAAAAATAAACAAGCGATCCGTTTTGGAGCTTATTGAATAATCCTGAGATTAAAGATTTCCGCTGAGACTACCGAAAAAGTCCACTTATTGCCTTTCCACACATAGTAAGATCAAACACTTACAACCCCCAAAACTGTGTTCTTAGCGCTTTTCAACAGTCTTGCTAGAAGTCTTTATTAAGAGGCTAAAGCTGACAGGGGATTTGGATCACGGGGGAGGATGGTGGAGGCGGGGGGAGTCGAACCCCCGTCCGGAAATAGTCCACTTAAGCCTCTACATACATAGCCCGAACTTTAATATTCGCCCTTCAGACCTCTATCGGACAAGATGACTGAAGCGCTAACCTGAAAAGACTTTCGCCTCCCTGAGCCTCAGGTTTCTCAGATCAGCTATCCTGCTAATCCACGCCCAGGTCCGCCCTCGCAGGAAAGAACGGCAGGACGTTAGCCTTTTTAAGCGGCTAAAGCATACGCATAATCGTCTGCGTTTATTCTTTTCTGTCTGTTTAACGAGCAAACAGAACCTCGGTATGCAACTTAAGCTTCTTTATCCCCGTCGAAGCCGTTTCGCCCCCAATTTTCAAGGAACTTCATTTATTAAACCATAAATCTCTATAAAAAGCAATATATATTGTTCAATAATGATTGTTCTTTTTCAGCTGGTTTAACTCCCTTTTCAACTCCCGCTCTTTTAATATATGTCTCTTATCATATTTCTTCTTCCCCTTAGCCAGAGCGAGCTCAACCTTGATTATCCCTCTCAGGAGATATATGGATAAGGGGATTAAAGAATATCCTTTTTCCTCCGTCTTTCCTATCAGCCTCTTGATCTCTCTCTTTTGCATGAGAAGCTTTCTTGTCCTTTCTGGATCAATATTCAGGTGGTGTGCGAAAGCATACGGTGTAATGTACATGTTGTACAAGAAGAGCTCCCCGTTCCGAACCCTTGCATGGCTATCCTTCAGGCTGGCCCGTCCCTCCCTCAAAGATTTAACCTCCGGTCCAATAAGCACAATTCCTGCCTCATAGATCTCATCAATAAAATAATCATGTTTGGCCTTTCTGTTCCGACAAACAATCTTCTTCTCCATCTACCACCTGCTTACGCAGTGCCTGCATCCCTATACCCAAAAACATCTTCCTCAAAAATGTCGGGCACTAGAGACTTCGCCCTTTTTAAGACAAAACCCTCAATCTTCTTACTGGTAGGTAAATGTAATATTCCCTTCAAACCATCCCTTACCTCTCCCAATGGCAACATTCTGATCATCTTCTTAATCAGCGGGACAGAGCCGATATTCATGCTAAATTCCTTCAACCCCAGAGAAAGAAGCACCAAAATAGAAAGGGGATCACCGGCTATTTCACCACAAAGAGATACATCAATTCCCTCCTTATTACCTGCTTCGACCACCTGATGTATCATCCTCAAAACAGCTGGATGAAAGGGTTCATAGAGATGGGCAACATGTTCATTGTCTCTGTCTATAGCCAATGCATATTGAATGAGGTCATTAGTTCCTATAGAAAAAAAATCAGCGTGCTTTGCAAGGATATCTGCAATTGATGTTGCTGAGGGAATCTCGATCAAAATCCCGATAGGTATTTCTCTATCATATTCAATTCCATCCCTATCCAGACAACGCATAACACCCTCTAGGATTCTCTTTGCCTCCAGGAATTGGCCCAGACCTGATATCATTGGGAACATCAACCTGAAATTGCCATATACGCTGGCCCTCAAAATGGCCCTTAACTGGGTTCTAAATATCTTTCGCTCATTCAGACAAAATCGAATAGACCTCAGACCTAAAGCAGGATTATCCTCCTTGCTCGCCTCCATATCCGATGCCATCCTATCACTTGCAATATCCAGAGTCCTTATAGTGACTGGATTAGGGGCCACCATTGTGGCAATCTGCCTATAGTCATCAAAAAGGGCTTGTTCATCTGGTAGATCCCTCTGGATCATATAGAGGTATTCTGTCCTATAAAGCCCTATACCCTCTGCCCCGTGGTCAATTGCTGCCTTAGCCTCCGCCAAAAACTCAATATTGGCCCTGACCGTTATCTTATATCCGTCCGAGGTCTCGGCCGGCAGATGTCTGACCCTATCTACAGCAGATTTATAACTATTATAGCGTTTTTTCTTGTCCTCATACGAAATGATAGTATCAGCGTCGGGGTTAATAATGACATCGCCCGTATTTCCATCCACGATCAAGAGATCGCCATCCAAAATCATATCTGTAGCCCTCTCCAATGCAACGACTACAGGTATCTCCAGGGCCTGAGACATAATGGCCATATGTGATGTTTGACCTCCGACATCGGTCAGAACGCCTATTACATCACTTACGTTGATCTCAACAATGTCACACGGTGAAAGACTATGAGCTACAACTATGACCTCTTCCCTAATCCCTGCCAGGCTATCCTCTTCAACTCCTACTAAATTTCTCAACACCCTTTCACTTACACTGTCCACATCGTCTATTCTACGGCCAATGTACTCATCCTCGACCTTTTTGAAAAGCCGGTGGATATTTTTTACCGACTTTTCTAACGCCCATTCGGCATTAATCTTTTCCTTTCGGATTCTTTTCAAGGTCGAATCAAAAAGCAGGCTGTCATCCACGATCATTGAGTGGGTATCCAGGACAAAGGCATATCCCTTTACCTGCTCCGGGATATTGGATTTAAACTTCTGGATTTGCTCCTTTGCCATGTCCACAGCCTGCCTAAAACGATCAATCTCTCTGTCTATTTCTCTTCTATTGATCAGCTTCTTTGGAAAGACCTTGGTCTTCGATCTGTCTAAATGATGCGCTTTCCCAAGAATAATGCCAGGGGAAACAGGAACCCCTTTCATTAGCTTCTTCTTGGGGCGATATTGCCCCCTTCCGGCCTCCCCAAATCCATTCTTAAAGAGTCCCTCCACTTCATCCATAAATTCCCTGGCATCCTCGCCAATTATTCTGGCCTCAATCTCACCACCTTTGGGGCAGGCAAGTGTAAGAATCGATAAGATGCTCGAACCATCCACCTTTCGACCATCCTTTGCTAAAAACAACCTTGCCTTATATTTGCCGGCCAACCCAACTATCTGACCAGCCGCCCGAGCATGCACGCCAAATTCATTGACGACTTTTAGTGATCTTATCTCTTTCATGATTTGCCAAGTTTAATCAAATAATTATCAATTGTCAACAAGAGAAAGATGTCTCTCCCTTTTCCCCGGGCCTTCTACAATAATAGTATATTCACCCTTAACATTCCCATCATTGAGTAAAGCCAATATCTTACTAACCGATCCCCTTTTCACCTCCTCAAAAACCTTTGTCATCTCCTTGGCCAAGACAATATCCCTATCACCCAAGACATCATATCCCCGAGCATCTTAGCCAACCGATGTGGAGATTCAAAAAAAACCATGGCCCGCCACTCAGACTTTAGATCTTCCAGTTCCTTCCTGCGTCTGCCTTTCTTGTTTGAGAGAAAACCGACAAAGATGAATCTATCCATAGGCAACTTTAGCTCAGTTTAGGCCAGACTATTCAGTAAGCCAATTCAAACGCATTTTTTACGATCTCAATTTCCTTTTTTCCATCAATGAATCCTATGGCAACCACATCAAATCTCGCCTTGCTTCCCCAAAGATTGTTGGATTTCATATAAGCCAAGGCCACCTTTGAAAGCTGACCCTGTTTTCGCCTATTAACCGCTTCCTTAACCTGACCCAAGTACTCACCTCTTCGTGTTTTTATCTCCACAAAAACCAGAACATCACCATCCCTTGCAACCAGGTCGATTTCACCTAAAGGGCATCTGTAATTTGACTTCAGAATCCTGTAACCAAGATCTTCCAATCTTTCCCTTGCCAGATCCTCGCCAAGCCTTCCAAGGGTAATCCTTTCTTTTGTCATCTAAGGACACCTCTAAAGGTTAGTCTATGAATACAGCAAGGACCGTGCTTCATTATAGCCTCTCTGTGTTCAGGCGTTCCGTAGCCCTGGTTTGAGGAAAAGCCATACTGCGGATAGAGCTTATGGTAGCTGTACATAATACTATCGCGGTAGACCTTTGCCAGAACAGAGGCGGCCGATATAGATAAAGAAAGCTGATCACCTTTTATGACACACCTTTGGTGAATGGGGAGATCCACAGGGTGTATGCCATCGACCAATAGATAATCAGGCCGCGGATTCAGTGTCAAGACTGCCTGTTTCATGGCCTTTCGGGTGGCCTGAAGAATATTAATGCTATCAATCTCCTTCGGGCTCACCACAGCTAATGAAATATCTATTGCCCCTTTTTCGATGAGACAAAAGGCCTCCCCGCGAGCCGTCTCAGACATTTTTTTGGAATCCTTAACCCCATCCAATGCAATATCTTCAGGTAACATCACGGCGGCCGCGACTACCGGACCGGCCAACGGACCCCGCCCTGCTTCATCTACACCAGCCACCAGAAAGTAACCTTCGCGCCTGGCCTCGGATTCATAGTGATGACTATCCATATATTAAGTGTATGAGGCCCTCTTTTCCTTGAGCTTGGCTGCCTTACCGCTTAATTTGCGCAAGTAGTAAAGCCTTGCCCTCCTTACCTTACCCCTGGAAATTACCTTTATCTTGTCTGTTGTTGGAGAGTGAAGGGGAAAAATCTTCTCCACCCCAACACCATATGAAACTTTGCGCACGGTGAAGGTAGCCCCTGTATTACCCTTTCTCTTCCTAATAACCACCCCTTCAAAGACCTGGACCCGCTCTTTGTCACCCTCTCTGATTCGACTGTATATCCTGACTGTATCACCTACGCCAAACGGGGGGAGATCTACCCTTATCTGTTCCTTTTCCAGCATTTCTATTGGGTTCATCGCACTATTCTCCTTTAATTCAAATAAGCTGCCTCTCTAAGGCTCTACAAATGGGGGAAACAAACGATCCAAGGTTATTGCGGCGGCCGTCCTAACTGAAAGGTGATTGTAATTAGATACACCAAGGATGGGCTCTAAAAGATAGTCTGCCTTTCTGATCAGTTCTTCAGCTATGCCCCAAGCTGTACCAAATAAGATCATTACCGCCTTTCGGGAGGCAACGATCTCCCTTGCCATGTTATAAGTGACTCTTTGTCCTTTGTCCCTCCCTGCATCAGTAAGGAGTAAAGTTGGTATTTCACCTTCACTATTTTTAATCTCCGCAATGGATAACTCTAGAGTTGGAATAACTGAAATCAAGGACATTGCCTCTTGCCTGTCTTTATTATAGTGGGCTCCATAACCACTTACCCAATGTCGACAAATATTTCTGGCCAGATTTTGCTGTTCTATGAGGGGATTAATAACATAGAATCTCCGGGCTCCATAGGTCCTTGCCAACCTTGCCAAATCATGGAGATCCAGGTTGGTTATTGCTGAAATAATGACCTCTCCCTTCCTGTTATAAACGGGATAATGTAATAACCCAATATAGAACGACATGACTCTTCGGCTATGGTCGAGCCATCACCACCAAGCACCCATTCCCATGTCCCAATCGAGCGCCCTTCATACGTCAGGCGACCTCAATTCCCCTGGCTTATCTGTTTTTGTCTTAACTCTTCCAGTATATGTTTATCCTTTTCGCTGAGATGCGCCTTCTCCAACAAATCGGGCCTTCTCTCTAAGGTCCTCTTTATAGATTGGGTTCTTCTCCAAAGCCGGATCCTCCCATGATCACCAGACAACAAGACAGATGGTACTCCCTCCCCCTGAAAGACCCGAGGTCTAGTAAATTGCGGATATTCCAGGAAGTTATCTTCAAAGGATTCCTCAAGAGTAGATTTTTCTCCACCTAATATACCGGGGATCAATCGGCCAACAACCTCCACGATAACCATGGCTGGTAATTCACCTCCGGTCGAGATGTAATCACCAACAGATAGTTCCATATCGACATACCGAGATCTTACCCTTTCATCCACACCCTCGTAGCGCCCACACACTAAAACAATTTGCTTGAGCTTGGTCAAATTTCGGGCTAGTGATTGATTAAAGAGTTGACCTTGAGGAGTTAGCAGGACGACTTTTCTATCCCCCTCCACCCTGGGAAGCGACTCCAGGGCCCGAAAAATCGGCTCCGGTTTCATAACCATGCCATCCCCACCCCCAAAGGGTCTATCATCAACCATCTGATGCGGTCCCTCACCAAAATCTCTTATGTTCACCACGTTTATCTCTATCTGTCCTTCTTTTACTGCCCGCCCAATAATTCCATAACTCATGAGGGGGATGAACATTTCCGGAAATATTGAAAGAATATCAAATCTCATTAGAGATCTAACAAACCGACTAGAGGCGAAATAACCATTCTTTTTTGAGGTATGTTTATTTCCTTAACGATCTCGTGGATTGCCGGGATCAAAAACTCCTTCCCCTGATTTTCCACCACATAAACGTCATTGCTCCCCGTGGGAAAAATCTCCCTAAGAATCCCGAGATATTGGCCTGTTACCAGATATACATCCAATCCTAAGAGTTCATACCAGAAAAACTCATCCGCATCTCTTTTTACCAAGGAATCTTTCCTTATCAATATCCCGGCGCCCTTAAAGATCTCTGCCTGATCAACGGAGTTCAGACCAGACAATCTCAAAAGATAGACTGACCGATGGGTCTTTACAGAAACAACTTTCTTTTCATAGAATTGGTCTTGGCCCTTATTCAGAAACACAGAACCGGCCTGGAGGAATGTTTCTTTTGATTGAGCATAAGAAACTATCCTGAGTAGACCGGTTAAACCATGTGGGCGGACAACGTGCCCGATCAGAACTAGATCACTAAGACCTGTTTTGCTCAATTACTCCAAAATCTCCAGGACGGATCTCTTTTTTATCTTGGTCGAGGCCGCACCAAGTATGGTTCTCATAGCCCTGGCAGTTCTTCCTTGTTTGCCTATTACCTTGCCCAAATCTTCTTTTGCTACCCTGAGTTCAATTACGGAGGTCTGTTCTCCTTCAAGTTCAGTTACACTTACTTCCTCTGGATTATCAACAAGAACCTTCGCAATGTATTCAACCAGCTCCTTCATTTCGATCATTCTCTTTCACCTCAAATTCTCATTAAACATGATTTAGTTTGTTTGGGAAGAAACCGTGGATACTCCCTTCTTCCGCAAAAGAGACCTTACAGTTTCCGAAAGCTGAGCACCTCTCCGTATCCACTTGTGAATCCTAGCTTCATCAATATGAACTTGGGCTGGATCTCTCAGTGGATCGTAATATCCCAGTACCTCAAGAAACCTCCCGTCCCTCGGTGCCTCTGAATCGGTTGCCACAATACGGTAAAAAGGTCTCTTCTTAGCCCCTTTCCTGGTCAATCTTATTCTTACCGGCATATCTCCAACTCTCACCCCCTTTATTCAGTGTTTGTTGTGTTCATTGAGCTTCTTGTTTGAGGTCGCAGGATCCATAGAACTTTAACACAACAAACTCAAGAAACTGTCTACCGTCAAAGTTGCCAATCCTGCGGCTTGGATTAGTTAACTGAAGCTGCCCAATGAAGATAGATCCCTTAAATTCCCTCGCCTAAATTTCTTAAGCATATTTCTCATCTGAACAAAATTCTTGAGAAGCCGATTAACATCTTCTACCCTTGTTCCGCTTCCCGTAGCAATCCTTTTTCGCCTCGTGCCACTTATTATCCTATAATCTCTTCTCTCTCCCGGTGTCATTGAGTTAATTATCGCCTCAAACCTGACAAGCTCTCTCTTATCGGCCTTTAACCTTCCCAACTTCATCATCTGTCCAATACCCGGTATCATCCCCAGGATCTGTTCCAATGATCCCATCTTGTGAATATAGGTAAGTTGCTTTCTGAAATCATCCAGATCAAATTCAGCCTTGTTGATCTTGCTCGCGAGTTCAACGGCCTCCTTTTGATCAAATTTGGCCTGTGCCTTATCAATCAGGGATAGAATATCCCCCATTCCCAGGATCCTCGAAGACATCCTGTCTGGGTAAAAAGGTTCTAATGCATCCAGCTTTTCCCCTACACCAATGAATTTAATCGGTTTGTTTGTTACCGCCATGATGGAAAGCGCTGCTCCCCCCCTTGCATCACCTTCCATCTTTGATAAAATAACCCCAGTTATATCAAGATCCCCATCAAATTTTTGAGCCAAATTCACTGCATCCTGCCCTGTCATAGCATCGGCTACCAGAAGAGTCTCATCCGGATAGATTACACCCTTAATTCTCAAAAGCTCTTCCATTAGCCCTTCGTCAATATGGAGCCTGCCAGCTGTATCTATAATCAAAATATCTGATCCGATCCTCGATGCCTTGTGCAAGGCCTTAAGACAAATATCTTCAGCCCGATCGGCGTTATCCGAAGGATGAACCGGGATATTGATCTCCTCTGCTATTTTCCAAAGTTGCTCGATAGCTGCCGGCCTTTGGACATCCACCGGCACTAAGTAAGGATGGTATCCCTTTTCTCTTAAATAGTTTGCCAATTTACCAGCAGTTGTTGTTTTCCCGGAACCCTGGAGCCCAACAAGCATTATACTAAGGGGTTTTTTGCCACCAAGGTTCAAATCCCTCTTTTCTTCTCCCATCAGCTTTGTAAGCTCTTCGTTTACTATCTTAATTACCTGTTGACCAGGGGAAAGGCTCTCCAATACCTCTTGCCCAAGGGCACGCTTCCTTATTTCTTCAAGTAGATTCTTAACAACCTTATAGTTTACATCCGCTTCAAGAAGAGCAAGCCGGATCTGTTTCAAAGCCTCCTGTATATTGCTCTCGCTTAATCTTCCTCGACCCTTCAATCCCTTGAAGATCCCGGTTAGTTTTTCAGTTAATAGTTCAAACATATTTGAAAATCCAAAGAAATTTCCCCGAGTATGCTATTGCTTTTTCTTATCCGTGTCAACAAAATCCTTTATCAGGTACAATTTCTGCTACTTGAAAGGTACAACTTGAGACCTAATGCCATCTCACGACTGTCCCATTTCAGGTTGCATTTTGGCGGAAATTGGTTTTAAAATCAATCACGTCTTCTTATGGAAAAAAGAAACTCCTTCAGCGATGGTAATGTGGTAATCAAGCCGACAAGGGAAAAAGGGGAACCTCTTGTCGGCCCAAATGCCATCATGGTTGCCATTCCATCAGTGCTGACTAATATGGTTGATCTGGTCCACGCCGAGAGGGCAATCCTGGAACCATTCAGCCCGTTTAAACTCTTCATAGCCAAAAAACATAAAGACCTCCCGCTTGCATTGGCAGGACCTCTCCTGGGCGCTCCTCAAGGGGCGATTGTCATGGAAAAACTAATAGCATTGGGCGCAAAAAGGATCTGGGTATTGGGATGGTGTGGCTCACTGCAGCCATATCTTCTGATAGGTGACCTGATAATTCCCACTACCGCTCTATCCGAAGAAGGTACTTCTACTCACTATCCTGTGAAAAAGAGGAGAAGACAGACAAGTCCTTTTCTAAACAACAGGCTGGAAGGGGCATTGTTACGGGCCAATCTTCCCTTTAAAAAAGGGCCAGTCTGGACAACCGATGCCATTTACCGCGAAACGGAGAAAAAAGTTACAGCTTATGGAAAAAGAGGGTTGCTGGCCGTTGAAATGGAAATGTCTGCCCTCATAACCTTGGCTATCTATCGCTCGGTAGAACTGGCAGGGCTGCTTGTCGTATCGGATGAGCTCTTTTCCCTCAAGTGGCATAAAGGCGTTGGAGTTAACAAGTTAAAAAAGAAAAGCAGAGAGGCTAGCCGTCTGCTTTTCGATTTGTGCATGGGGGAAGGTGAGGGGAGCGACGATGGATAATATGAGGGCTCATCTCATTATTGAAGGAAGGGTCCAGGGTGTCTGGTTTAGAGAGTCAACAAGAGAGGAGGCAACCAAACTGGGCCTGTACGGGTGGGTGAAAAATCGTTTTGATGGAAGCGTTGAAGTCGTTGCCGAGGGGCCGAGGGAAAAAGTGGAACAACTGATAGAATGGTGTCATCATGGGCCCCCAACCGCACGGGTAAGGAGGGTTCACGAAATCAAGGAGGATTTTACTGGAGACTTCGACTCCTTTAGGGTAATGTTCTGAGGCAAGGGTTAGTATAGTTTTGAGGGAATGTTTTTGGGGTAAATAATCCAGCTGCAACCTTGAATAATGAAACCTTTGGAGAAGCTTTTAGTGAAGAAAAGGCCATATATCTTCCTTACCGCAATTGCCCTATTTGCTATTCTGCTTTCCGCTGGCTGTGGAACGAGTGCCTCGCTGGTGTTAGGGGGATTGCCCACCAATGACTGGCCAAAGAAAAGGGTTATGCTTATGCCTGCTACTGATCTTACGGGGATACCCTTAGATGGATTAATGGATACCGTACGTGCCGAGTTAAGCAAGACTTTAAAGAAAACTGGTTTTTTTAATGTTTACCATCAAGATAAAACCAAGAAATTTCGCATCTTTAAGCCACCAGAGCCAATCGACCCAGAACTAATGAGAGAGGCCAAAGGCACAGGCATGAACGCCATTATCTTTGAGACCATAAACCCCATAGAAACAAATCTGGTCAAAACAGGGATATGGCCCTTTAGGAGAAAGGCGCGGCGATTTACAGTATCAATGAATATAGATATACTGGACGTTAATAGGGGAACAATACTCTTAAGTAAGGAGGTAGCTGACAACATTACGTTCTCGGAGGAGGAAACCGAAGAAGAAAGGGAAAAATCCACTGATGTTGAAACGAAAAAAACTGCCCTTGAGGAATGCCTGCCGGATCTGCTGAAACAAGCAGCAATGGCTGCTATCCTTTCACTTAATGGCCAGATGTGGATAGGCACAATAGTCTCCGCAGATGAGAAAGGGATAATTATCAATGCCGGCCGCGATGCGGGACTGAGGCCAGGGATTGTGTGTGAAGTCTTTGGCACGGGTGAATCCATCACATCGTTTAAAGGGCAAACCTATCACTTACCAGGCCCCAAGGTAGGAGAAATAAAAATCGTTCGGATAAAACCGCGTCATTCCCTTGCAGAACCTGCTAATGGGAGTGCCTTCAAGTCAGGCCAGATAATAAGGGTTAAGGAATAAGATCAATATCCAGGCCCTATCTGAAGGAAATTCAGCTGCTCAAAACCCCATTAGCCGTTCATAGAGGGCTTAGACGGCTCTTGACATCTAATGGAGCTACCACATATAATACCTTTTGGCTCTGAACCCTATTTTCAGTCCCACAGGGCAAGACTACCAGCCGGATAAATAGTATTACTTCCAGGGAAAAAGACCGATACAAGATGTCCGTGTTGAACTTGAAAGGCTCGAGGTTATCTGACAGAGATCTGGATTTCTTGGTAGACACTGTGTCTCCAGAAGTCACCGATAAACCCAGGCTCAAGAAGGTCATCAGTGAGGATAAGGCAGAAATACCTACATCTGTGGCAAAAAGGTATTCAGGAGACTGATGGATGATGACGAGCTATTCTTGAAAATCTCGCCAACCCTTTTCTTCGAGATCCTGCTCAGGAAGGCAGCCAACGATCTGGAAGGGGTAAGCTACACACTTGAAAAAACCAGCACCATGAGCCCGTATTCGATACCAAAGATGTGGTGGAGCTTCTCGCCAAGGAGTCCCTCCTGGGCTACCTGGCCGACATGCTCTCATCATTTACCAAAATTGAGAGCTACGCCATCTCCTTTAGGGCAAAAAAGGGGGTGTGGAGAAAAATCCGATTCAATAACCTGGATATCCTCAGCTTTATGAGTTTCTGTGAAGCCGTGGGTGAGGCGTATAGGCTTGTCTTCTATAAGAGGATCGCTGATATCTGTCTTTTTATCCTGGGCATTTTCCCCGATTATGCCGAGCGTGATTACCGTTATCCCTTTTCCGGGGAAGTCAGACCGCAGATTCAAGGAAGGCTCAGGATTAGTCCGGCGGACTACGAAAAAGAAGGCCCAAAATTCTATAAACTTGCTGCGGAACATCAGTCAGCCAGAGAACTGGACTTATCCGATGTTTTCTCGGCCCTTCATGGGAATTTTC
Organism: Desulfobacterales bacterium; assembly: GCA_030672485.1. GTDB lineage: Bacteria > Desulfobacterota > DSM-4660 > Desulfatiglandales > B25-G16 > JABXJZ01. Next base: position 13,486 of record DAOVGH010000031.1, read on the forward strand.
AAAAGGCCAGAAAGCCATTGAATTTCATTGCCGAGCACTATCTGAAATACAAGAGGCATGGGTTCTTTACGTAGTCAGCTAACAGTGCGTATGTCCGCCCGATCCCTCCCTCACCTTACCAGAGTCTTATTGAGAAATCTCACAAACGAGGCCTTTCCGTATGAGGATTGAAGAGCTGATCTCCGGCAGGGATGATCACGAAGAGGTCGCGGAGGGGCTTCCATTCCCGTTTCAGCAATGAACCTCCCTGCAGCAAGCTGCAGGGAATTAACAAGTTAATACATATCTTCTGGAGGCATGGCAGGCATTGCCGGTTTCTTCTCCTCCTTCGGTTTTTCAGCCACCAATGCCTCGGTCGTTAGCATAAGGGCAGCGACAGAAGCCGCATTCTGAAGGGCAAAGCGTACAACTTTGGTAGGATCAATAATGCCGGCCTTAACCAGGTCTTCATATTGAGCTGTTTCGGCATTGAGGCCAAAG
>DAOVGH010000062.1 GCA_030672485.1 Desulfobacterales bacterium
TCCATGACCGCCTCTAAGGCCTTTAAAGGATCTACCTCACAGATAATTACCTTGGCGCCATGGCCCTTTGCCCTTGCGGCCACCCCCCGTCCACACCATCCATAGCCAGACACCACAAAGCAGCTTCCTGCAATAAGCCTGTTCGTTGCCCTGATGATTCCGTCAATGGTGCTTTGACCTGTGCCGTATCGGTTATCAAAAAGGTGTTTTGTGTTGGCATCGTTTACGGAGATAACTGGAAATTGAAGCGCACGGTCCCTTTCCATAGAACGAAGGCGAATAACACCAGTGGTTGTTTCCTCTGTCCCTCCCATAACACCGGAAATGAGGGTGTTTCTTTCCTCTCGGGTTAGAGAAAGGCCCCATTCCCTTATTGCCTGGGAGACATCATCCCATTTATTCAGGGCAATAAAGTGAAGGGAACTGACCAGATCAGCCCCATCATCCATGGTGAGGTTTGGCATGCTTTTGAGGGCTGACAACATATGGCTGTAATAGGTGTGGGTATCCTCTCCTTTTATGGCAAAGACCGGGATTTCATCGTTGGCCACCAACGAGGCAGCAGCATCATCCTGAGTTGAAAGGGGATTGGAGGCACACAGGGCTAGAGAGGCACCGCCTGCCTTGAGTGTTCTCGCCAGAACAGCAGTCTCTGTGGTTATATGCAAACAGGCGGAAACCCTCAGGCCTGACAGGGGTTTGTCTTTAGAAAACCTCTCTCTGATTGAATTTAAAACAGGCATGCTTTTGCCTGCCCACTCTATTCTGAGCTGACCTTTATCTGCAAGACCGATGTCCTTGATATCATAATCCATTTTATCCTCACTCGATTTTCAATGTGTTGGCGGAGATCTATAGCGCCCTTTTTAGTTTTTCAACGAGATCTGTTTTCTCCCAGGTAAACTCCTCTAATTCACGTCCAAAGTGTCCGTAGCAGGCAGTTTTTTTGTATATAGGCCTCAAAAGATCCAACTGCTCAATTAAGGCAGTCGGCCTCATATCAAATTCCTTTTCTACCATTTTTGTCATCTCAGCACCAGGCACAACACCGGTTTCATAAGTATCAACCATTAAACCAACGGGCTCTGCCTTGCCAATGGTGTAGGCCACCTGGATCTCACACTTTTCAGCCAGACCAGCGGCAACTATATTCTTGGCAAGGTAGCGACACATATAGGAGGCGCTCCTGTCCACCTTGGATGGATCCTTGCCAGAAAACGCACCTCCACCATGGTGACCAAATCCTCCGTAGGCATCCATGATAATCTTCCTGCCCGTCATGCCGCAGTCCCCCAGGGGGCCACCCGTAACAAATCTACCAGTGGTATTTACAAAAAACTGTGTGTTTTTATCAATCATTTCAGGGGGGATCACCGCCTTTATCACCTCTTCAATAATTGCCTCTCTCAGGGTATCGTAGTCAACCTCAGGGGAGTGTTGGGCTGCAATAACAACAGTGTTAACAGTAGTAGGTTTAAAATCTATATACCGAACTGTTACCTGGGATTTTCCATCTGGCCTCAGCCATGGAAGCCTTCCGGATTTGCGGACATGGGCAAGCCTCTGGGCAAGGTTGTGGGCAAGATAAATCGGCATCGGCATAAAGACAGAGGTGTCACTGCAAGCATATCCGAACATGAGTCCCTGATCACCTGCTCCCTTTTCTTTCAAAAGACCGGTACCATCAACTCCCTGTGCAATGTCAGGTGACTGTTTGTCAATGCTTGTAATAACAGCACATGTCTCCCAGTCAAAGCCCATGGATGAGTCGTTGTATCCTATTTCCTTTATTGTCCGTCTGACAATTTCCGGCATCTCCACATAACAACCAGTCGTTATCTCCCCACCAATAACTACCATGCCCGTAGTAACCATGGTCTCACAGGCTACCCTTCCATATTTGTCGAGGGCTATAATCTCATCAAGTACAGCATCGGAGATCTGGTCAGCTATCTTGTCCGGATGTCCTTCGGTTACGGATTCAGATGTGAATAGGAAATCGGTGTTCATCTTAGGTTCCTCTCTTCCTTAAATACTAACATCTTAACGCAAAATGACACATATAAACCAAAATTAAGCAAGCCTTCAATGATAAAAGGTCCGCCTGGGGTGGCTGACAGCCTTATTTTTTGGCCATTTTGGTGCCTTCAGGTGGAGTAAAAATACCACCGGATATGATGAGCTTGAATGCATCCTCAATAGTCATATCGAGGCCTACCAATTCATCTTCTGGTATAAGCACATAAAATCCACTCGTAGGATTAGGCGTTGTCGGAACAAAGACATTTATCATATTCTTGTCGGTTTTTCTCTGTACCTCCCCCCTGCTTTCCCCTGTGATAAAGCCAATAACATACACCCCGCGCCGGGGATATTCTAGCAGTGCCACCCTTCTAAAGGCAGCGGTTTTCTGCACAAAAAAGGCCTCCAGGAGCTGTTTGACTCCTGAATAGATGATCCTCACTAAGGGAATTCGATCTACCATATTTTCCCCAAGCTGCACTACCTTCCTGCCGGCAAAGTTTCTCGTCAAAAGGCCGACGGCGGAAATAAGGATAACTGCCAAGATGAAGCCAAGCCCAGGTATCTCTGGAACGTACTTAGCAGGGATAAGCTTAAGTACCACATCCATACCTCTGATCAAAAACAGGACAACATATACCGTTATAAAGATTGGTAAAATTACCAGCAGACCAGTAAGAAAATAATTTTTCAGGCTCGTTGTTAGGCGTTTCAATTTTCCCTCACTATAGCATTATCTATCAACCTGGCCTTTCCTACCCTGACTGCCAATGCCAGAAGGCAAGGTCCATCTATTATTTCGATATCGGCAAGTTTTTCTGGGTCACAGATGGTTATATAGTCGATTTCTGTAAACGGGTGGCTCAGGATCAGTTCCCGTACTGCATTCTTGATCTTGACAGGATCTTTTTCTCCTTCTGCTACCATAGCCTTGGCTAAACCCAGGCCCTTTTTCAGGCTTAATGCTGAAGATCTTTCCTCTGGGCTCAAGTAACTATTCCTGCTACTTATAGCAAGGCCATCTGCTTCTCGTACTGTCGGGACCCCAATAATCCCCGTGTCCATGTTCAAATCCCTAACCATCCGTTTGATGACAACTAACTGTTGATAGTCCTTTTGACCAAAGATGGCCAGATGGGGTTTGGTGGTACTAAAGAGCTTCGCGACCACAGTGGTTACTCCATCAAAGTGTCCGGGCCTTGATTTTCCGCAAAGGTACTTGGTGATCTCTTCTACCCGAACAGTGCTTTGGAAACCATCAGGATACATCTCTTTCACTGTTGGCATGAACACTGCGTCTACTCCGGCAGAGCGTGCCTTATTCAGGTCCCCCTCGGCGTCCCTGGGATATGTTTCATAGTCCTCCTGAGGGCCAAACTGGATTGGATTAACAAAAATACTCATTATCAATCTATCCCCCTTTTGTCTCCCAACCCTCAATAGCTCGATATGGCCCTGGTGGAGAAAGCCCATGGTTGGTACAAGGGAGATGATATTTCCATCCCCTCTCCATTTCTCGGACACCTCCTGCATCAATGCTATCTTCTCGATTACCTCCATGGTGCTTTAAGTGCCTAAGGTTGTAAGTGCCCGCCCGCCTCGTCCCGCAGAACGGGACGAGGCGGGCCTAAAGTGGCTACAATCTGAACAGAAAAATAGAAAACAACTTAACTGTTTGAGTTAACATCATTTTCTTTCTTTGTTTACTCCAGCATATGCAAGAACAGCAGGTAGTCTAGCTCGATTTAGGTCACCTTAACCTTTAGTCACTTTCGGACTTTACCTCACTTGATGCCTTGATCCAAGGGGAAGATAATACCTTGTTCCTCTTTCCATGTTCTCTATTTCAAATATTAACTTATCGACCTTTAACAACTATATAGCCTTCTTGACGCAATTTTTTTGATCCCCTTTACATGCTCAAGGGCTAAATAACATTCACCTTAATGCGTGTCAAGGGGTGTCTTATCTGGTGTAAGGGCAGAGCTCAAACGTATGTATTCATCTATAGTGAGGGTCTCAGCCCTTCTTCTTGGGTGAACGAGGCACCTTTTGAGGGCCATTGCTATCATTTCCCTGGATACAGACACCATTCCCCTTTCAAGGGAATTGAGGATTGTCTTCCTCCGGCAACTAAATGCTGCCCTGACGATCCTATGGAAAGATTCCTCATTTTCCGCTTGAAATGGGTATGGTTTCTCAAAATCAATCTCTAAGACCATGGAATCAACCTTTGGTTTGGGGTAAAAGGCATCCCTTGTAATCTTGATGAGGGGAGATACCCGTGCGTAGTACTGACTGATAACACTAAGGGCCCCGTATTCCTTTCCTTTTGGCCCAGCAGTCAACCGTTGAGCCAGCTCGTATTGAAACATCAGGATTGCACTTTTGATATGGGTTCGATTCTTTATGAGCTTTTCCAGGAATGGGGATGAGATATTATAGGGAAGATTACCTAATATCTTGATCTTTTGTCCATATTTATCACATACCTCTTCGAGATCTAGTTTCAGGACATCCCCACAGATAAATGTGACCTTTTCCCTCTCTTTTAGGGAGACCCTTTGCTTCAAAATAGTCATCAATAAGGGATCCTTCTCTATAGCCACCAGATGGAATATCTGGGGGAGGATTGGGATCGTTAAGGCCCCTAGACCTGACCCTATTTCTACAACCACATCGCCTTTATCAAATCTCGCATGGGTAATAATCATGTCAATCATGCCGGGATCTTCCAGAAAGTGTTGCCCGAGTCTCTTCCTGGGGCTAAGTCCTGATTTATTTAGCAAGGCCCTGGAGAGGCTTAGGCCTTGCCGTGCTTTCTTGACGTGCGCCATGAAACAAAGGTCTTAAAAAAATAAAAGAGGATAAAATATGAAGGTACCGCAAATGCTACACCCAATACAATACCTCCCAGGAGAAAGGCCGCAACTCCCATTCCACCAGCGCCCAGAATTCTTGTCACCACATTGAGAAGCTCTCCATTATTAATTGCCGCCACTAGTGGCGTCAGGGACTTCGTGCTATGATCAAATCCCAGGATGAATGACCCTATCCTGTAAGAATATTTGTAGACTATATAAATTGTTACTGGATTGCTTATCCAGGTTCCGAGGGCTGCTGTTATCTTACTTGCCTTGAAGGCAAGGGCCAACGTTACAGCAACGATTGTGTGAAAGGGGATAATGGGTAGCATACCCGTGAATATGCCCAAGGCCATGCCTAATGCTAACTCATGGGGATGGCCTCTGAGCCTGATGAACCTCAGATATATATACCGGAACTGACGCTTAAGGTACGTTTTCGGCCATTCTTTACCCGTGTTTGTTGAATTCATTGAGTCAATAGGATTTTACCATTAACCCTCTAGGCTAAAGGATATACCCACAAAAGAGTAAGTTAGAGAACATAAATTTTGAACCTTAGCCTGTGACGCCGAAGCCCTAAGTCCTTGCCAGAACAGGCAGCATCACATCAATGAGGTGCCTGAATTTGATCTAATGGAAATCTTGACCTTGCGTCTAAGGTTAGATCGTCCCTCTGGCCTTTTGCTATTCTGTGATAACCAGCGACAGCTATCATAGCCCCATTATCTGTGCAGAATTCGGGACTTGGGGTATAGAGATCAATTCCTTCTTTTGTGATCATTTTTTGTAACTTAGAGCGTAAGTAGTTGTTTCTAGCTACTCCTCCCGCAAGCACAACTGACTTTACCCCAACTTGATGGGTGGCTGCAATCACCTTATCGACGAGGATATCAACCACTGCGGCCTGAAAGGAGGCGGCGATATCTGCTATCTTGATCTTATTTTCCTCTGCCTTGTGATGACACCATTTCCTAAAATAGAGGGCAACGGCGGTCTTAAGACCGCTAAAGCTGAAGTCAAGGGAGTCTTTGGATAGGTAGGCCCGTGGAAAATCAATGGCCTGGGGCCGGCCTGTGGCAGCCAGTTTTTCTATTACAGGGCCACCTGGATAACCCAATTCCAGAAGCTTTGCAATCTTATCAAATGCCTCTCCAGCGGCATCATCCAAGGTCTGACCCAACACAGTATAATCCCCAAAATGCCGAACATGATAAATATTTGTATGGCCACCCGAAACAGTAAGAGCTACAAAGGGGAAAGGGGGAAGTCTTTTCTCCAAGAAGATAGAGAGAATATGCCCTTCTAAGTGATTGATCCCTATGAGGGGGATATTGTTAGCATAGCTAAAGGCCTTGGCGAAATAGATGCCAACTAAGAGGGCACCAACAAGGCCAGGTCCTACAGTAACCGCTATTGCATCAATATCCTTATTATTGAGGCGGGCCTTTCCAAGGGACTCCTTCACAACAGGGACGATATTTCTGATATGTTCTCTTGAGGCAAGTTCCGGGACTACCCCCCCATACCTGTGGTGGACAACGACCTGAGAGTTAACAACGCTAGACAATAATCTCTTTCCATCTTCTACTATTGCTGTACAGGTATCGTCGCAGGAGGTATCTATACCAAGTATGATCATAACACTCGTTACTCGTTTCTTCCGTGTGTGGACTCGTTATCATAAATCCGTTTTTCAAACCAGCAACCAGCAACGAGCCATTTATTGCTTGGAGGCCTTATTCTTCTCTGATTGATCTATTCGCTCTACCACCTTTCTGAGATGTTGGGCCAACAGATCCGCCCTCTGGTAGCGTTTACTAACGTCCTTGGCCAAGGCCTTGTCTGCTATCTTTTCAACAATAACTGGAATCCTTGGATTAAACATTCTTGCTGAGGGGTGTTTCTCTCTGGTAATCTGGTACATAAGCGATGTAATATCTTCGGATGCAAAGGGTTTTTGGCCAGTCAGCATCTCATAGAGAACCACGCCCAACGAGAATATATCTGAGCGTCCGTCAACCTTTTTCCCGCTCACCTGTTCAGGAGACATATAGGAAGGGGTACCTAGAACAATACCGGTTTTTGTCTTGGATGAGGAAGTGATCCTGGCGATGCCAAAATCCGTAACCTTTATATCGCCTGTGTCTTTGAGTAACATAATGTTGGCCGGTTTTATGTCCCTGTGAACGACATTCTTGCTGTGGGCATAATCTAAGGCATCAGCTACATGGGTTATGATACTAAGCACATGCCTCAACGGGAGCAGTTTCCCCTTACGGGTGAATTCCACTAAATTTTCTCCATTCAGATATTCCATGGCAATATAGGCCAAATCGTGCTCTTCACCAGCATCGTATATGGATACGATGTTAGGATGGTTCAACAGTCCGGCTGACTGCGCTTCCCTGAAGAAGCGCTCCTTTATCTCGCCTACCTCCTCTTCTTCAAATTCGAATAAACGTAAGGTCTTTATGGCAACTATCCTGTGGATTGTGGGATCAACCCCCTTATAAACAATCCCCATTGCACCTCTGCCTAATTCACCGGAAACCTCATATCTGCCAAGTGTTGGTTTGGTATCCAGGTCTGCTATTGGTGCCCCTATGTCACCAGGATGGGGCCCACCGGCACCAAAGATCATGGTACTTTCAATGCCCTTTAGTTTAGCTATCCTTTCGCTCAGGTCCTTAAACTCGCTACCATCTTCAATAATCGTGTTATATGCTGCTAATGCCTTATTAAACTGCCTCTTTCTTTCATAATCGAGTCCAAGATTGTACAAGAGATCCTTGACCCCTGGCTCATCTACAGGGCATTGCCGGAATTTTTCAAAGGCAAGGTCCAGGAGTCCTTGTTGCTGGAAGGAGAGACCGAGGGACTTATTGGTTTCAACAGAATCTGCCTCCACCTTTTCTTTTGTCCTTTCGGTTATAAACAAATGTCTGCTGACAACTAAGATATAGCCCAGAATAAGAAGAACTAGTTGTGGCGTAATCTTAAGCCATATATTCGAACGAAAAAACAGGAGCATTCCCGCTGTTCCGTAAGAGAGAAAGAGGGCTAAAGTGATGAGGGCGCCGGTACTGGCCTTTAGCCTGGGCAGGAGAAATGATATATAGAGCCCGAAAAGGAGGATAAAACCAAGCTCAATAAATGTGATCGACTGTGGCCGAACAAAGAATTCTTCCCTTAAGATATTGGAGACAGAACTTGCTATTATCTCCACTCCAGGTAGGGTACTGGAGATAGGTGTAACAAAACGGTCCCCAATTCCTGGGGCAGTGGGTCCAACGATAACAATCTTATCTCTAAAGAGGCTTGTTTGAAATTCCTTCTTGAGGATCTTTCTGAATGGTGTTGCGTGAAATGCAATGCCTGGCCCATCGTTCCATTTGATGAGGGTCGGCATATGAAAATCTGTGGCTGGGATCCTGACTGTCTTGGATGGATTAACCTTTATGTCGATCCTCTCTCCCAAGATAAGCCTGATCCGACTGTCGTCTAATCCTTTGAAGACCTTTACAATCGCAATGGGAAACGAAGGAACGAATGTGTTGCCTACATAGCCAATGGCATGGGTTTGACTCCTAATGGCCCCGTCACTATCTGGGAAGAGGTTTATATGACCAATGCCTGCAACCGAATCCGCAAACGAGGGCAGAAGTGGCTTTATCTTGGAAAGCCACCTAATGTTGCCCGTGGCCCATTCATCTTTTAGACCATGTATAATCTTATAGGAGTTTTTGGATATGTAATCCGGAACCTCCTCGTCCCTTCCCGCGCTCCTTGTATCGAAGTATATGGGTAGAACGACGTTTCCGGCCCTTTTAAGGGCCTCAGCCAATTTTGCATCATTATCCAGATGGGCCTCTGCCTTATCCAATAAACCATAAAATGCCTTGGCAGGTGGCTCCTTTAAATCGAGGGCAGCGTACATCTTCTTCAGGTCCTTAATCGTTTTGAGGCCGGTGCTATCCTCTGGCTCGTTAAACATGATATCCAGGGCAATAACCTTGGCACCAGCCACTGCAAGGTTGTTTATTGCCCTGGCAATGATATCCCTTGGCCAGGGGAAGCGGCCGATTTCAGCTAAATCATCATCGCCTATGACCACTATCTCAATATCTGGATCTCTCTCTCCGGAGGCACCAAGCCTGGAGCGGAGGTCGAATGTCTTTTTCTCTATAACATCTGTAAAATCACCAACACCTGTGACGAAGATGATTAGGAATAAAAGGGTAACGATGAGGCCGATCGACCATTCGGGAATACCCTTCTTAAATAACATTCGCTCCCCTCAATTCGCTAAGTTCCAATATAAGGCCTTATTTTTTGGTAGCGGAGTTTCCCCATACCAGGTACGCCCATTATTTGCTCTGTTGATTCAAACGGGCCATAAAGGGATCTATAACCAATGATTTTCCTGGCCAGAGAAGGCCCTATACCAGGTACAGCATCCAGTTCTTCCCGACTCGCAGTATTTATAGATATAGGGATCTTAAGGGTGACTTTATATGCTGCTGGTATAGATCCGGTTGAGATCTCTGTATGCCCATTCTCTGAGCTGATTTGAACACTTATCCCTTGGGTAAGAGGGAGTTCAGGCCATGTTTTGCTCCGCAGCTCTCGGATGAGGCCACCAGCCCTGGATATCGATTCCTCTAAAGAAGGTTGCCTGTCAAATGCATAGACCCCGGGGTTCCTTACCTCCCCCGTGATCAGGATAAAGATATCATTTCCTCTTCCGATAAAGCCGAGATCTCCCTGTAAAGAGGATAGGTAGTTTGTTCCCCATCCCAGAAGGAGGATTAAAACAAGAATGGAAAGCCCCGTTTGCTGTCTGCTAATCCTTTTCATTACCCAGACCAAATGCATCATGTAAGGCCCTTACTGCAAGTTCGGTGTATTTTTCCTCTATGATGCAGGAAATCTTTATCTCAGAGGTGCTGATCATACTTATGTTAATGTTCTCCTTTGCCAGGGTCTCAAACATCTTGGAGGCAACTCCAGCGTGATTTCTCATGCCCAGCCCAACAATAGACACCTTAGCGATATCCTGATCTCCCAGCACCTTTTCTGCCCCTATTTCTTTGGCAACCTCTCTAACCAATTTCAAAGTCTCCTGAAAATGTGTCTTAGTGGCTGTGAATGTCAGGTCAGTTAGGCCTTCGGCACTGGGATTCTGGACAATCATGTCCACCACTATCCCTGCTTTGAAAACAGGATCAAGTATCTTGAAGGCAATTCCAGGCCTATCAGGCACCTTTACCATCGTAATTCTGGCCTGATTTCTGTCAAAGACAACACCGGAGACCAGTACCTTTTCCATCTCTTTATTCTCTGCTACTACCATGGTTCCCTCGTTTCTCGCAAAAGATGATCTGACATGAATGGGCACGTTGAACTTCTTTGCAAATTCAATTGATCTTATGTCCAAGACCTTGGCCCCTAAGCTGGCCAACTCCAACATCTCTTCATAGGATATGCTCTCAAGTTTTCTGGCACGGGTACAGATATTTGGATCAGCTGAGAAGACACCCTCAACATCGGTAAAGATCTCGCATTGAGCGGCCTTTAGTGCGGCTGCCAGGGCAACTGCAGTAGTATCTGAGCCTCCTCTTCCCAACGTAGTGATGTTCCCGCTTTCATCAATTCCCTGGAAGCCAGCTACAGCTACAATTCTGTTTTCGTCTAACTCCTTTAGGATGCGATCGGTATCAATCTTCTTGATCCTTGCCTTACCATAGGCTTGGTCTGTATGTATAGCTGCTTGGAAGCCAAGAAGGGAGCAGCAATCATAGCCCATGGACTTGACTGCCATAGCAAATAAAGATATGCTGATCTGCTCGCCTGTAGCCACCAAGACATCTAATTCTCTTGGATCTGGGATCCCTGTTATCTCTTTGGAGAGGTTAATCAAGGCATCTGTCTGCCCGGCCATTGCAGAGAGAACTACCACAAGCCTGTTTCCTTTTTTATGCGATTCGGTTACCCTCTCGGCAACCTTTTTTATCTTTTCAGTGGACCCTACAGAGGTACCGCCATACTTTTGAACTATCAACGCCATATTTAGTGAACCTATTTGAGGGTTTAAGGTTCCTCTAGCTTAGTTGTGTCAAAGACGAACCTATCCTCTCTTTTAGCGCCCCAATAATTTCCTTAGCCCTGAGATGAGAACCGGAAAATCTAAGTTCCCTCGTATGTTCATCTACCATTTTTAACTCAATCTGAATAGTCTCCTCCGGAAGCTCTCCTGGCCAACGGTCCGCCCACTCTATGACAACTATGCCCTCCCCTGAAAGGTAATCTTCCAGATCCAGAGCCATGATCTCAGCCTTGTTTTTAAGCCTATAGAGGTCTATGTGAAAAAGCTGGTGCCTCCCTTTGTATTCATTCACAAGGGTAAATGTTGGACTGACTACATAATCTGGGCCAATCTCAAGGCCAGTGGCCACTCCTTTTGTGAACCATGTCTTACCACCACCCAAGTCGCCGACCAATGCAACGATATCGCCATCGATCAATTGGATTCCAAACTGTTGGCCCAACCAAACGGTTTTTTCGACCGAAGTTGTCAAATATTTTACAGAAACCTCTTTCAACCTCAAAGCCCTTGAGTTCATTGGGTTTCTTGCGTTTTGTTGAGCACCATAAGCTCAATGGACGCTTCTATGTGGCACTCTTTTCAAGTACGACTACAGCGACGCCATAGTGACTCTCGTCTGAAAGGGTAACATGCCACCTTCCTATTCCCTGCCTATGACAGAAACTGAGGGCCTCTCCGGTAACATTAAGGCCAGGCCGACCATTTGGGTTTTGAACGATCTCTATATCCCGCCACCTGATACCATTTTTCATACCCAAACCTATCGCCTTTGAGAAGGCTTCCTTGGCAGCAAAACGCAGGGCAAGGGAAGACACCGATTTTGGACCTTGGAAGCAGTGATTAATTTCCTGGGCAGTAAATATCCTGTTTATAAACCTTGTTCCCCATCTATCGATTACTCTTCGCATCCTTCTTATATTTACAATATCGACACCGATACCGTAGATCATCACATTACTGCTTCGGAAGGTTTACCCTGTGAGAATGCCTCTGGCTGAGCACGACGATGCCAAACTGTTATTCTGGTTTTTTGCACACGATATGATGCCTGCGCAAAATTCTAAGGCGGTAAGCTAAAACTGGGATACCAATTTGACCATCTCACGGACGGCCTGATCTATTCCCACCATCACTGTCCTAGCAATGATACTGTGGCCAATGCTGTACTCCTCTATCTCAGGAATAGATGAAAATCTCTTTATGTTTACATAATTGAGGCCATGACCGGCGCATACTCTTAGCTTGAGCTTGCTTGCCAACTTCGCCGCCTCCTTGACTTTTTCAAACTGTCTTGAGATATCTGATTCCGATCTTGCCTCACTGTATTCTCTCGTATTGATCTCAATTATATCTGCACCTGCACTAAGGGATTCCTTTATCTGATCGGGATTCGGATCAATAAAGAAGCTGACAGAAATGCCAGCCTCCTTAAGTTTGCCGGTGACCCTTTTATATTCCTCTTTATTGCCGGCAACTTCAAGGCCGCCTTCAGTGGTCAACTCTTCCCTTCTTTCCGGGACGAGTGTCACCACATCTGGTTTAATGGTAAGGGCAATATCAACTAACTCCTTAACAGGTGCCATTTCCAGATTTAGTTTGGTCTTGACCGTTTTTCTCAGAAGGCTGAGGTCCCTATCCTTAACATGGCGCCGATCCCTTCTCAAGTGACATATGATTCCTTCAGCACCAGCTAATTCAGCCATACCGGCAACTAAAACCGGGTCTGGCTCATCAATTCCCCTCGCTTCGCGGATCGTTGCAATGTGATCGACATTAACAGATAAAAGGGCCATGGTACTATACTCCTGATCTAGTATTTCAAGTTTCAGTCCTTACAAGAAATTTCAAATCCCTATTGGCTACTCCATCATAGCCAATAACCTTTCCGTCTCCTCTTCCATCATGCAGGCCTTCTCCTCTGACCTTTCGTGGTCATAGCCCAGAAGGTGTAAAAGACCATGAATTGAGAGCCTATCAATCGTCCTATGAAGGTCCTCACCAGCTCTGTTCGCATCCCTCGTAGCAGCATCCAAGGATATGACTATATCTCCCAGCATTGGTGTCTTAGGCCCAGTATGACTATCATCCCTCATTGGAAAGGCAAGGACATTTGTCGGACCTTCCCTCTTGAGAAAACGGAGGTTTAGTTCTGCGATGTGTCTATCATCTGTAAACAGTAAGCTTAGTTCACAGTCATGGTATCCCAAGCCTTTTAAGATCCTCTTTAGTTTCATCCTTATTTTCCCGGGATCTATGTTTTTCATGTGGTGCTGGAAGGTTATTTGAATCTCCATTTTCTCTCTTCTTACCTGTTTCTCCTTTTATTATAGGTTCTGGATATTCAATCCGGCTGTGAAAGATTCCGCTTAATGTCTTGGTAAAGCTTTTGGCCATCTGGTTCAAATCCTTCAATGTCAATTCGCATTCATCCAACTGTCCATCTGAGAAGACATTGTTTATGATCTTCTGAACCATTCCTTTAATCCTTGCAGGGGTTGGATCGACTAAGGTCCTGGATGCAGCCTCCACTTCATCTGCTACTAAAACAAGTGCTGCCTCTTTAGTCTGAGGTTTGGGGCCAGGATACCTGAAGTTTTCATCTTTAACTGGCGAGGATTTACCCCCTTTTTTTTCACTTTGCTCCTTGGCCTTTTGATAAAAATAGGAGATGAGACTCGTACCATGGTGTTGCTGGATAATATCTATTATCCCCTTTCCAAGCCTATGTTGCTTCGCAAGCTCTATACCATCTTTAACATGGGAGATTAATATAAGACTACTCATAGAAGGTGCAAGTTTCTCATGTCTCTTGTCACCCCTCACTTGATTTTCTACAAAGTATAGTGGTTTCGTTGTCTTTCCTATGTCATGATAATACGAACTTACTTTTGCCAGAAGGGGATTGGCATGGATACTTTCAGCTGTCGCCTCAACCATGCTGCTGACAATGACACTGTGATGATACGTGCCAGGGGCCTTAACCATCAAATCTTTAAGGATAGGCTGATCCAAACTAGATAATTCAAGGAGCTTGATATCCGTTGTAAAACCAAAGACCATCTCTATCAATGGTAAGAAACCGGCAGCTATAACACCAGCCAGGGCGCCTGCCAGAAAACTAGCAATGAGGGAGATGGCACCTGCTGGAGAGTAAGGATTTCCATATAGGCCTTGGTATAGGGTCTGGATCGATAAGGCCATAACAATATTTAAAAGACCAACCCTCATTCCTGTTTTTATCAATACCATTCTTTCCCTGCAATTTCTTACCCCATAGGCGGCCAGAAGAGAGCCTAGCAAGAAATAAACGAAAAACTCTAGCTTCCCTTCGACAGCAATGGAAGTCAGAATAGAGATGACTAAAGAAAAGGCAATTGCCACATCCAATCCCAGAAAGACGGAAACCAACATAGCTCCCAGACAAATTGGCAATGCAAAGAGAAGAACATGAATAGTAAAAAAAGGAAAGCCCCGGGCTACCTCTTCAGCCACTGAGTTATACAGGAGCACGATCAAGAATATGAACAAAAGGGTCAGACTAATGAAGATGAGGCTCCTGGTGTCTCCTTTGAAGGTATCGGACCTCCTCAGAAGGACAACATAACTCAGTGCCAACAGGATACCAATCATCAGGGTCATGCTGAGGACTACTCGTACAGGAGGGCTTCTCCTTAATTTGGCCTTGGTCTCCAATTTTAATAGATGAATTGGGTCTACTTTTTCTCCCTCTCTGACAATCATCTCGCCCTTTTTGACCTTGAAATAGATGGGTTTTACCGATTTTTTGGCCTCCTCTTTTATGAGCTCCGTTTCCCTCTTATTGAAAGTTATGTTAGGCCTTATGACCAGTTTAGCAAATCGCCCTGTGGCTTCAACGATCTCTGGTCCATCTTCATTCGGTATGAGTTGCTCTATTATCTGGCCAACATGTTGGCGAGCACCTTCAAGATCATAAAAACGATCAAGATCATCTACCTTGAGCTCTTCTTGACTACCTATATCCCGGAGAATTATCCCCTTTCCCTTCTGGGCCATCAAAGCCGCCCTATCTCCCACAACCCCTTTCTTCAAGATACGATTTACCGCAGCCAACACGCTGTTTTCTATCTGGGGGGAAAAACTGTTATTGACAAGCTGGTCAAAGAGGTGAGGATCTTCACTGATTCCTGAAAGCTCAAAGAATTTCTCCCTTAATTGCCTGAGCTCTTCTGAATGCTCTGGGGTATCTGGTCTTGAAGGAGATTTAAGAGCTGGCCCAGACTCGCTTGACATAATACGTTTTAGCTCCGTTCTCGCGTAGCCGAAGGATTCTTTGATCCCGTTGTTAATAGCTGTGCCTGACCTGTCGAAGTCATAGACGAAAAGAGAGGATTTTACTGCCTCATGTCTCCTCTGTTTTGTCAATTCCTTATCTTCTACAAGAAAGTCAGAAGATGCCTTGATATCCTTCTCCGCCACATCACCAAGAGAATACTCTTCTCTTGATATTACAAGCAAGTCGGGGAAAAAGAGGAGGGAAATGGTAACACTTAGGATGACTAGATAGATCCATGTTTGAATTTTGAAATGAGCCAGCCTGAACCATGTACCCGATCTTTTCAACGGGGAGATGATTTCCTTCTCTAGCTTTTTGCCCTTCTTGTTTTTGATCTGGGCGGGCTTTTTGTTTTTCTCGACCATGATATTTATATGAAATTGCCTAAAGTTATAAGTGCCTAAAGTGCCTAAAGTTAAAGAGTATCAAGTATCCAGTTTATCGTAGGCATCTATAATATCTTGAACCAATGGATGCCTGATAACATCTTCCCTCCCAAAATAGACAAATTTTATGTCAGGTATATGGGCCAAGATATCCCTGGCCTGTATTAGACCTGAGGTCTTCCCTTCAGGCAGATCTGTCTGGGTGATATCCCCGGTTATAACAGTTTTGGAACTAAACCCAAGGCGTGTTAGGAACATCTTCATCTGTTCAGGTGTTGCATTTTGGGCCTCATCCAATATGATAAATGAATCATTCAGTGTTCTCCCCCTCATGAAGGCCAAAGGGGCTACCTCTATTACGCCACTTTGAATAAGGCGCGAGGCACTCTCGAAATCCATCATATCATGGAGGGCATCATAGAGTGGCCTAAGGTAGGGATTTACTTTCTCGTATAGATCTCCTGGCAAGAAGCCTAGTTTTTCGCCTGCCTCCACCGCTGGCCTTGCGAGGACTACCCTGTCTACCTCCTTTTTCATCAGAGATGATATGGCCATGGCCATAGCAAGATATGTCTTTCCTGTGCCAGCTGGTCCTATACCAATTACAATATCATATCTTCTGATGCTATCAATATAATTCTTCTGGTTGATACTCTTGGGAGTTATTGTCTTTTTTTTGGATGGAATGTATACCCTGTCTAGAAAAATTGGCTTGAGCTCTGATTTATGGTTACTGCCCAGGATTCTCAGGGAATAATCGACATCCCTCTCGTAAATAGGGTATCCTTCTCTAAGCAATCCATATAGCTGGGTCAATAGATTTTCCGTTAGCTCTACCTCCGAAAGACCACCCTGCAAAATGAGCTCATTTCCCCTGATATTAATTACAATGTTTAGCCTTCTTTCTATCAACCTGAGATTGCTGTTGTTTTCTCCGTAAAGACTCCTTGCTAGTTCATTACTATCCAAGGTAACCCTTTTGGTTTTGATATGCTCCCCTTTGTTTAATAGTTCAGGCAAGTTATATTTATCTCCTTACCAGTCAGATCTTCTTATTTATGAGTCCTAGTTATTATGAAACATTCGGTCCTGGAATTAACAAGCTGCTTTTATTATCATACCATAGTGGCTTTATGCAATCCCTTTTTATCTTGACACAAAATTGATCTGGTCTTAAACCCATATGGGGGGTCCGCTGAGTCTATTCAAAATAAGCTTTCGGGAAGAGTGACGAAGAAATACAGGGTTGTCTTTTTTGGTATTGCGCTTGAGAGGGAGATTTTTGGGCAAAATATGGCCAAGCTGGGGGTTTCTGACTCCACACTGGATAAATACATCAGAAAGGCGCCGGTAGTATTGAAAAGGGATTTAAGTCTAGCTGATGCCCGGAGATATGCCGAGACCATTATTAATGCTGGCGGGTTAGTTAATATTCAGGAAACAGGGGAATTCAGCAAGATCAAACCCGCTGCTGAAAAATTGGACATATCCTCCAGCCAGGATTTCGTCATCTGCCATAACTGTGGCTTCAAACAGAAAAAGGAGGATTCTTGTGTAAGATGTGGCTGGATTTTGTCTTAGTCCACAACCTTATAGACTATATCCTTTTCCCTTGCTCTTTCCTCTACCTTAACGCCGATCATATCACCAACCTTGGCTTCATCTACAGGCTGGTTATCGATCTGCATACTTTTTACCTCTTCGGTAAAGTCACTAGTGTGGCCTTTATACTTTAATATGTCACCCTTTTTAATGGTGCCCTTTGTTATCTCTATGGCTGCCACACTTGGCTTGGCAAAGAATTTGACTATCACACCGACCTCTTCCTCAGGCATAGTAAAACCTCCATATGTTAGAAATGTTTTTTAAATCTGTATATCAACTATTTTTTGATGTGTCAAGAAAAGCCCTGTTGCCGTCAGGGAGGACGCATTGAATATCATATTGATTTTTTGGTTAAAATATGTAAAAAATTGAGACATGGAGGAATATAAAAAACGCCTGAGTCTGATCCTTGCGGAAACAGGGGCCTTATTTTTCGATAGGAATCTGGTGCTCAAAGATGGCAGGCCAACTCCTTATTTTGTCAACTTGGGTAGGTTCAGTACTGGCCGATTACTCCTTGAATTGGGTTCTTTTTTTGCTGAGATGCTCGTTAACAGATCCCTTGCAGATAAGACAGATATCATAATTGGGCCGTCTTACAAGGGAAGTGCCATTGCCTTAGCTGCAGCAACTGCCCTTTTTCATTATCATGGCCGTGATCTGCTCTTTGATTACGACCGGAAAGAGGCCAAAAAACATGGTGAGAGGTCTTCATCTGCTGCCCTCTTTGTAAACAACGCCTTCTTTGATGGCAGCAGGATCTTTGTTGTAGACGACGTGGTGACTTCTATGCAAACGAAGTATGAGCTCATAGAAAAGATCGAAGAAGAATCCGTGTCTCAGGGTTTTCATTGTCAGATAATGGGGTTAGGGATTGCTGTGGATAGGGAGCAGACGGCTGCCGTCTATGATACCGAGGGAAATGTTATTTTGAATAAGAAGGGATCAAATCCAATAGCGGAGTTTACATCAAAGACGGGTATCCCATTTTTTTCTGTTGCCGGTATCAGGGAGATAGTGGAGTACCTTTACGGGAACAAGATCCCTCTTCTTATCTCAGGGGAGAAGAGGGCCATGGATGAGGCGATCAAGGAGGAATTCGATACGTACATGGAAACCTATGGCAGGGGGTAACTTAGTTCGTTCCGCTCCCGCCCGCTTCCGAGTTCCGCCCCGTCCCGGGATCTCGGGAGAATTCGGAAACTCGCCTGAGCGAGAGCGATGGCGGGCAGGCACAACTGGAGTAATGGAGTATTGGAGTGATGGGTGCAATTGTTATTTGTTAATCGTTACTTGTTATTCGGATAACTAATAATTTACCCTGTTGAATTTCCCAAAGGGAACCCTATTCAACAGGGCAGGTAACCAATAACGCAATTGGATAGCGTAAATCGGATGACAGCAAAAGCACCATGATTTTCCGCCTTAGGCTGTAGAATTTCCGAACGTATATATTATCCAGCTTTTTTTGATGCAAAAGGAGAGCAACCGTGGAAGCAGATAAACTGGGAAGGAAAAAAGGGGAGAGATTATCTATTGTTGGTAGAAGAAGAGCTAAGGAGGAGATCGGTCCAGAGGTCAAGGAGGGGATAGAGTCGGCGAATTGGACGGACCTAATGCTTAAGCAGGCCGCCTCCATTGCAAATAAGATAAAGGCCGACGCCATCTTGGTTAATATGGAGACCCCGACAGATATTGTCCCCTTTTTGAAAACGGAGGGGAAGAAGTTTAAGGTTATAGTGGTAAGCAAAAAAGAAATATCCCTGAAAAAGGTCGGTGGATTAAGATGTAATATCATTATACTCCCTGATGTTTACCTCACCAGAGATGGTTACCTGAAGTTCGGCTTTCTGGCAGGCATCTCCAAGGGAATATTATCTAAGGGCGATATCCTTGTATGTGTTGGTGGACACCTGGAAAAGGGTTATATGGATACCATTACGGTGTTGAAGGTAGGGGATGAATCCGAGATCCTCAGTTTCGCGGAGGAGTCACCGTTCCCTGGGAACATAAAGTCCGAGGTATTTGAATCTCTTCTTACCTTGGTGATGGAGATGGCATATGAGGGGAGGGAAGGGAAGCCCATTGGAAGCACATTTGTCCTGGGTGATCATGAAAACGTGCTTCAATATTCACACCAGTTGGTTTTCAACCCCTTCCAGGGGCACACGGAGGATCTCCTGCATATAAGCAAGCCCGAGGTCCGGGAAACGCTAAAGGAGTTTTCCTCCATAGATGGGGCCTTTGTCATAAGAGATGATGGCGTTGCCTTGGCAGCAGGACGCTATCTGAATGCTGCCCATCATGGGGAGCCCATGCCCCAGGGTCTGGGTGCCAGGCACTCATCCGCCGCGGCTATCACCGGGGTGACAGATTCAGTTGCCTTAGTTATCTCTGAGTCGAGCGGAAGGGTAACCATATTCAGGGGTGGAAGCATTATAACGACTATTGAAAAGCCCACCTCTCCAGCTCAGAAGCCAGCAACAGTCATCTAAAAAGGATAGATATGCTAACCCTGGATCAGCTTAAAGAGGATCTTAAGACTATTTTGGCTAATAGAAAGCCGGAAAGGATTAAGGGCACCGGTACTGATTATACTCAGGCGGCTGTTCTTTTGCCCCTTTTTATCAGGGATGGCCAATATTGGATTCTTTTTACAAGGCGGACAAATACAGTAGAATATCATAAAGGCGAGGTGTCCTTTCCTGGTGGGGTTGTAGATGAGCATGATGATAGTTTGGAGACCACTGCCAAAAGGGAAACCTTTGAGGAGATAGGGGTCAGGGAAGAGGATATAGAGATCGTGGGTCAGCTCGATGATATGACTACAGTGAAATCTCGGTTCATCGTTCGTCCTTTTGTCGGAGTGGTACCATTTCCCTATGCATTTACCATTAATAAGAGAGAGGTCGAGGGCTTGATTGAAGTCCCGTTGAAGTTCTTCTTAGATCCCTGTCAGCCTCAATCTTTTTCCATAAATTATGAAGGGGACACCTTTGAGACGCCGGCCTTTATCTATGAGGGTGTTGTTATCTGGGGAGCTACACAGAGGATCATAGAGGATTTCATAAATCTGATAAGGTCCAAGATACGGCTACACTGAATTCTCCCGGGATCTGTGGCAATTTCTCTTTACTTTTCCCTTTGTAATATCTATCATCAAACAGGCAATCGGATAGAGTCGGGACGTGGCTCAGTCTGGTAGAGCACAGCGTTCGGGACGCTGGGGTCGCTGGTTCAAATCCAGTCGTCCCGACCAGGACATTGCGTTGATTGGTTCAGTCTGATTAGGGCTGGACCTTTTTCATCTATAATTAAGGAAAGAGCGCATAAGGGGCTAACATGCTGAAGATAGAGAATTTGAACATAAAAAAGGACAACAGGATGATCCTGAGGGAGGTAGATTTTGAGGTCAACGCCCGGGAGATTTACGGGATTCTCGGACCCAATGGGGCGGGTAAGAGTAGTCTGGCTTATGCCATAATGGGCTGTAACGACTATCAGCCATATGAAGGGAAGATTGTCTTTGAAGGCAAGGAGATTAATAATCTGTGCATCTGGGAAAGGGCAAAGTTGGGGATCACTCTTGCCTGGCAACATGAGGCTCATTTTGAAGGTATCACCGTTGAGGATTACCTTCTAATAGGCATGAAGAAGATGAATAGGACAGAGGCCGGAGAGGCCTTGCAAAACGTCCTTCTTGACCCCAAGGCGTATTTGAAACGGAAGGTAGATAAGACTTTAAGCGGTGGCGAAAGAAAACGCATTGAATTGGCAGCTATTTTCACGATGAGACCCCGATTAGCTATCCTTGATGAGCCGGACTCGGGCATTGATATTCTAGCTCTAGATAGCGTTGTTGGATTCGTTCGGAACCTGAGACAAAGGGGTACAACAGTGATTTTAATTACTCATAGAGCAGATGTAGCCAAGATCGCTGAACGAGCAGCTCTCATAGGTGAGGGCTATTTGGTGAAGGAAGGTTCTTCCCAAGAGGTAGTAGAATACTTTGAGAGCAGATGCCTTGTATGTCCGCAGTTTCGGTGAGAAAAGGCAACCCTTCGATGCCACCCTCTGCATGAGCTCTGGATATTGTCAATAATATACCGAGGTGGGAAGGATGGAAGATTATCAAATGATGTTGAAGGCATATCAGGAGGCCGGTGGAACCCCGGATATTTTCAAGGATTCCAAGATTGCCCATTTAGTGGTTAACCAAAACAAGGTCTTGGGCTCCCGGTCAATAAATGGGCTCATCTTAACTGCAAAAGAGAAGGAGGGGGGAATAGATGTTGATTTGAGGGTTAAAGAGGGTACCAGGATTGCTCATCCGGTGCATCTCTGTTTTGGCATCCTGCCCAAAGAGGGGAGGCAGGAGATCAAGCTAAATGCCGTTATGGAAAAAGGAGCGGACATAAGCATTCTTGCCCACTGTGTTTTCCCCAACCCAATAAAGGTTCAACACATTATGGATGCAACCTACATCTTAGAAGATAGAGCTGTGCTCAAGTATAAGGAGGTTCACTATCATGGCCTGACCGGGGGTATCGAGGTTATCCCCCAATCAAAGATAAAGGTGGGAAAAGATGCCAGGATTATGACCGATTTCTTGCTCGTAAAGGGTAGGGTGGGAAGGCTGGATATTGACTATCAGGCCGAGGCAGACGAAAATGGCGTAATAGAGATGGTAACTAAGGTATATGGCCATGGAGATGATGAAATCAGGGTTAAGGAGAGCGGACAGTTATTTGGGAGAGGGGCAAGGGGATTGATCAAGAGCAGGATAGCGGTTCGTGAGAGGGCGGAGAGTGAGGTTATCAGCGAACTGAGGGCTTCAGCTCCCAATGCCCGGGGACATGTGGATTGTATAGAGATTGTTCAGGGTGAGGCAAGAGCCAAAGCCGTACCTCTGGTCCATGTCTTACATGAGGATGCCCAGATAACGCATGAGGCTGCAATTGGAAGGGTTAATCAGAAGGAGGTAGAGACCCTTATGGCGCGCGGTCTCAAGGAAGAAGAAGCTGTTGACGTCATTATAGGGGGGATGCTCAAATAGGGGCCAGCCTGCAATCTTAAAGAATAAAGGGTTCGAGTCCCGTCAGACTCCGGCACAAAAGATAACCCTTGATTTTGTTGAATCAGATCAAGGGGTTTTTTATTGAATCATGTAAATCAAAAGCCGCTGTTAAGAATCACATTGGGCTTATACCCAATTATAAAATCTCAAGCCGGCCTGGATTCAAAAGATAAATCACATTTGATGGCTCCGACATATTTTGAATGATACACCTTATCCTCTATATGGATATTTGGACCTGAATTTTCAGTTAATTCCATGACGAATAAAGAATTTCTTGCCAAATCAAACGATTTCAATTACTGTATCTTCTGTTCATTAAAAAACACTTGCAATAGATAGTTTAACACCCTGTTGTGGCTGCCGGGGTCTGAGTATTTTGGCTGGGTGAGGATTTCTATACGATTCATGCTCATTTATTTAAGGGGTTCGCTGCGGTTACCCTAACGGAGATTAAGTTATGATTAAGAGATTGATTATCGCGTTTGGGTTTTTGGTTCTTGTTTTGCTCTGGCTAGTCGCTTCTTTGTATCCTAATTTGCTGTGGTTCGAGAATCTAGGCTTTTCGCCTATTTTCTGGACGATGCTTTTGAGCAAATTTGGGTGTGGTTTCGTGGTTTGGCTGGTTTTTATTCTTATCATATCCCTCAACCTCTACTTAGCCAGACGCTTAAAACCGGTAAATGGGCCAGAAATAGCCTCTAAAGCTGAGGGTGGTTATTTTTCCCAACTTGGCCTTTCAGGCAAGGCCTTACATACTGTCTTTCTAGGTCTTATTCTGCTCATTAGTTTTGGTATTGCCTCCAAGGGCTCCTCACAATGGAATATGGTCCTGCGCTATTTATATCAGCAACCTTTTGGGGGCACGGATCCTGTTTTTAGCAGGGATATCGGTTTTTATGTGTTCTCTCTTCCATTCTACCTTTCGGTCCAAAACGTGGTCTTAGCTTTTTTCATTATCGCTGGCTTCATCACCATCTTGTTGTATTGGAAAGATGGTGCTCTTCAAATAATCAGTGAATTTCCTCAAGAGGAAGGTAGGCCACCCTCTCTACCTAAAATTACCATTGCACTAAAGGCCAAGAAACACCTTATTCTCCTGGGAGGAATAATTGTCCTACTCCTGGCCTGGGGCTATCATCTAAAAATCTATAGACTTCTCTACTCTACACAGGGACCTGCTTTCGGTGCCAGCTATACCGATATCCATACCAAGATCTTGGCCTATAAGGTTTTGATCATCGTCTCCCTGGGCTTGGCCTTGATCTTTTTTCTTAACTTCCTTAAACCCAGGAAGAAATTAACCTTGGTAGCTGCAGGAATCTGGTTAGGGTCTGTATTGGTTTTTGGGACCATTGTCCCCACCCTGGTACAAAAATTTGTGGTCAAGCCCAATGAATTAGCCAAAGAATCGGCCTACATAGCTTACAATATTGATTATACCCGAAGGGCCTATAATCTGAATAGGGTAGAAGAAGTAGATTTTGCGGCGAGTGATAAACTAAGCCTAGAAGACATCGAGAAGCATAATGTAACGATTCAAAATATCAGGATCTGGGACGAACGCCCTTTGCTTCAAACCTATAGACAGATTCAAGCTATACGGCTGTATTACGATTTTAACAATGTAGACGTAGATCGTTATGTAATCAATAAACAATTAAGACAAGTCATGTTGGCCGCCCGGGAGCTAGTTGTAGATCAACTTCCTCCCCAGGCAAATACCTGGGTCAATAGACATCTGACTTATACCCATGGCTACGGATTAGCCTTAAGCCCGGTAAATGAAGTGACCAGCGAAGGACTTCCCCGCCTCTTAATCAAGGACCTACCGCCTTCCTTTGATGCTGACCTGGAGATAGAGCGCCCGGAGATTTATTATGGAGAAAAAACTGATAGGTATGTTCTGGTAAAGACTAAAAACAGGGAATTTGATTACCCCAAGGGGGACAAGAATGTCTATACCATTTATCAGGGGAGGGGAGGAGTCCATATCAAGTCTTTTGTGAGAAGGCTTTTATTTGCCTTTGAATTTTTTGATCCCCAGATACTATTTACCGGTTATTTAAGCCCTGAGA
>DAOVGH010000014.1 GCA_030672485.1 Desulfobacterales bacterium
GTAAGTAGCAAATCCGGCCTCTTTAAGATACGTTACGGTCCGCTCGAATTCCCCCTCAGAGAACTTTCTTCCCAGATCCCTGTTGAGCTCAGTATCAGAGGTCTCCAATCCCAATCTGATCATCCTAAAACCTGCCTTATAGAGAAGGTTTGCTATATCTCTATCTATATAAGTAATGTGAAGCCCGTTCGGGCAATGTAATCTCAGGGCCAGGCCATTTTTTAATACCTCTTCCAGGAAGATACTGATATGGTTCTCCGCATCTGAAAGAAGGGCATCATCATAGAAGGCGAAATCTTGTACGCTGTGTTCCCTATGCCAAAAGAGAACCTCTTCAAATAGCTCCAGGGGATCTCTTTTAAGAAAAACAGGGCTAAGGAAAGGTGAGGCACAGTATGCACATCGAAAAGGGCATCCAGAGGAACTCAGTATACAGACATAATCTATCTTTGTGAGCAGATCAAAGGCAGGGTAAGGTACAAAAGGTTCGAGCTTTTTTTCAACAGGAAAATCTGGTATACTTTTTTTCAAGAGTTGACATAGCTCTGCCGTCTGGAACGGACCAGGGGAGGAGATAACTAAATCGGCACTGGAATGATTACTGGCATGCTCTGGGCATAAGGTGGCGTATATCCCTCCCAGTATCGCGGGGACATCTGGATGAATATCCTTGACAAGGCGGATGACCTCGAACACTCCGGGGTACCAGTAGGTCATCAGAGAGGTAACAAGTATGGCTACAGGTCTTTTTATCTTCTTCAATTGTTTTATGAATATCTGAGGGGTCATACCGTAGCGACTATAAGACCTTGGAATAGTCGATAACTGGGAAGGCGTGGGAACTCTCTGTTTCCAGAATTTACCTGTCCCATAGTGGCGCCGAACAGGCCTCTTTGCGTAGCCCGTTTTTTCCATGAGCGGATTGTGGATATCAAGGCAGTCTATGAGGTGTACCTGAAAACCCATTGTCCTTAACTGGCTGGCCAGATAGAGTAGACCTAATGGTTTTGCCCATAGATCATAGGCTGCAAAATCATATATCCATGGATTAATGAGGATTAAAGTGGGTTTCATACGGGATTTAGAGTTTGTTGAGTTCATAAGGTTTTGACATTTACCCTGTTAAATCTCCGTAGGGGTCCCGCTTTGAAGAGCGGGAATTTAACAGGGTGAACCCTGTGAAAAGATCCACTCACAATGGAGCAGTTTAAAGATAATAGATTCTAAGACCCTATCCTGCAAGATAAAATGCTTCACAGGGCAAGCAAACTCAGGAAATACAACAAACAACGGCAATCTTCAAGGAGGGCCTCTATGAGGGCGGTTGTGCAGCGGGTAAAGATGGCCAAGGTAATGATTGACGGTGAGGTAGTGGGAGAAATTGGCAATGGTCTTTTAGTCTTGCTGGGCGTGGGGGTACAGGACAATAGTGATGACGCAGATTATCTGGCTTCTAAGATAGCGCACCTGAGAATCTTTGGTGATGATAAAGGAAAGATGAATTTATCTCTTCTGGAAACGGGTGGCGAGGTGCTTGTTGTATCACAATTTACCCTCTGGGGAGACTGTAGAAAGGGCAGGAGACCTTCCTTTATTGGGGCGGCTGAACCGGCTGTTGCTAATGGTCTGTACCAAAAATTCATCGGCCTTCTTAAGGGAAAAGGTATTCAGGTTGCTGAGGGGAGATTTCAGGAGATGATGGATGTCCACCTTGTGAACAATGGGCCTGTCACCATGTTACTTGATAGTGCCAAGAACTTTTAAGGAGAGAAGGGATTGCATCATGGATGATCGAAATGAAAGGGCACCAGAACAAACTGATGAGCTAGGTCTGCCGGAAGCACTGGACAAGAAGAAGGAGAAGAAGAAGAGACCGAGATTATCTGTGTGGAGATGGCTCTTTTTTATTATTTTCATTCTCTATTTCGTCCTCACATCGTACCGCGTACCTCTTTTAGTGAAATTGGGCGAGTACCTTATTGTAGAACATAAGGCCCAGAAAGCCGATCTCATCGTTTGTCTTGGTGGAAAAAATGTGGAAAAGGCCCTTGCAGCGATTGATGCCTACAAGAAAGGGCTTGCCCCCTATATATTTAGAGCAAAAGAGCTTAAACCAGATGGTCTCGATTACCTCAAGAAAAAGGTCAGGGGCTATCCCACAAATTTTGACTTATTTACGCGCGTAGTGGAGGGTTTTGGGATTCCCGAGACAGTGATCCTTTCTTCTGAGGATAGGGTTGGCAGCACCATAGATGAGGCCAAGCTGGTACGAAAGTTTGTGCTTGATAGGGGGTTCAAGTCATTAATAGTGATCACGACACTTACCCACTCTCGCAGGGCATGGCTGACCTTCAGGAAGGTCTTCAAGGATGATGATGTCAGAATAATCTCTCTACCATCCCATTATCAGCTATTTAAACCAAAGGACTGGTGGACCAAACGAAAGTACACGAAAGAACTTATCATTGAGTATCAAAAATTGATCTATTATACGATTGCCTATTTTATCTGATAATGTCTGTTGCCAGTTGTCAGTTTTAGAAGATTCACCTTAAATCCTCAAAGATTGGCCAAGGCTATAGAGATAAACCTGAGGTATGCTGATGCCAACAACTTTATCTTTAACTACCTGATTTATTTATTTTATTTGAATGATTATTTCCAACAGGATATCTTGCTGTAAGATTATAAAGTGTAACATCTTGATATAAGAAGTAATTTTTGAATGAATTAAGAATGATGATTTCGTAAAAAGTCAAAAAGCATGTCATTGCGAGCGGAGCGAAGCAATCTCCTATTGCATAACTTATTGTATTTATTAGATTGCTTCGGGCTAAAGCCCTCGCAATGACGCCGGGTCATAA
>DAOVGH010000045.1 GCA_030672485.1 Desulfobacterales bacterium
CTTCGCATCTCAGGCCATCGCCTGCATGCGGGAGTCGAAATGCGGCATGAGAAGACCGATGTTTCAGGAAGCAGAATCTCCATCGGTCATCCCATAAGGTGCACACGATCCCCGCTTTTACCCTTGGAGGCGGGAGAGAAAATGGCCGAGGATGCCTACTTAAGAGGGAATGGGGCCCTTCCTGGGGAAGAGAAAACCTGGACTTAAAACGGAACTCTCCTGATGGGGGTGAGGATTGGATTTTAGATTAAGCAATGAACAGGAAGCTATCCAGACGGCAGCAAGGGAGTTTGCTAAAGGAGAATTTGACAAAGAAATAGCCCTTGAACATGAAAGGGCCCATACCTTTCCCTTAGAGATATGGAAAAAGGCCTGTGAACTTGGTTTTATGGGGATTCACTTTCCGGAAAAATACGGCGGTCAGGACTATGGTATCCTTGAAAACGCCCTTGTGGTCGAGGAGTTCTGTAGACAGGATTCAGGAATCGGTATCGCGCTTAGCCTCGCTGACTTTTCATCAGAGCTCATCCTGAGATTTGGAAGGGACGAGCAGAAGGAAAAATATCTGATCCCCATTACTAAAGGCAAGGCAATTTCCAGTGGTGGGTTTACTGAACCAGACCACGGAAGTGATATAACCCTTATGAATACAACCGCTATAAAAGAAGGGGATGAGTATATTATAAATGGGGTAAAGACCTTTATCACCAATGGTACCATAGGAGATTTTGTAATCGTTCTCTGCCAGACAGATCAGCAGGCAAAGCCGACCTATCGTGGCCAGTCAGTCATTATCGTTGAAAAGGGAGTACCAGGCTATACTACTGCTGATATTGGTGAAAAAATGGGAATAAGGATGACATCAACCGCAGAACTTTCCTTCAATAACGTAAGAGTTCCTGTGTCAAATCTTGTAGGACAAGAGAACAGGGGATTTTATCATGTCCTTGAATTTTTTGACGAAAGCAGGATAGAGATAGCAGCCCAGGCCCTCGGGATTGCCCAAGGTGCATTTGATCGAGGACTTGCATACTGCAAAGAGCGCACCCAGTTTAATAAAAAGCTTGCTGAATTTCAGATAACTCAGCATAAACTTGCGGACATGGCAGCTAAGATAGAGACAGCAAGACTTATAGTTTATAAATCTGCCTGGAATTTTGATCAGGGCAATATCGACCCTAAGCTGACATCTATTGCCAAGATGTACGCTGGCCAGGTTGCAGTCGAGGTGGCAGATGAGGCCATTCAACTACTCGGAGGATACGGCTATATGCTTGACTATGAGGTAGAACGTTTCTATAGAGATGCCAGAATAACAGAAATCTATGAAGGGACAAGAGAGATACAAAAAAATACCATAGCCAGAGCAATCTTGGGGAGACTATAGGGAGATTGCGTGATGTTTAACAAAAAAGACCTAGAGGGAATAGCCGTCGCTCGTAGAAGATGGCAACAGATCTTCAAGGAGTCTGTCTCAAAAGCCCCTGAAAGATTACAGAGGTTTTCTACTGTCTCAGACCGGCCCATCCAGAACGTTTATACGCCATTAGACATGGAAGATCTGGATTACTCAAAGGATATAGGTTTTCCGGGCCAATACCCTTTTACGCGTGGAGTCCAGCCGACTATGTACAGGGGCAGACTATGGACTATGAGGATGTTTGCGGGGCTGGGATCGGCAAGGGATACCAACAAGAGATTTCAGCTCCTGGTAAATGAGGGCCAGACAGGTCTGTCAACAGCATTTGATATGCCGACCCTTATGGGGTATGACACCGATTCCCCAAGATCAAAGGGGGAATGCGGCAGATGCGGTGTTGCCATCGACACCTTGAAGGATATGGAAATATTGTTTGACGGCCTTCCTATTGATAGGATCACTACCTCCATGACCATTAACCCGCCAGCCCCTGTGCTCTGGGCAATGTATATCGCGACGGCGGAAAAAAGAGGGATAAGTAGGTCGGCTATAGGTGGTACCATACAAAATGATATGCTCAAGGAGTTCATTGCACAAAAGACATTGATGTGCCCTCCACGGCCATCCATGAAGCTCATAATCGATACCATCGAATTTGGAACCAAGGAGGTGCCCGGATGGAACCCTGTTAGCATAAGTGGCTACCATATAAGGGAAGCTGGCTCTACAGCCGTTCAGGAACTTGCTTTTACATTAGCCGACGGTATAGCCTATGTTGAGGCTGCCCTGCAAAGGGGTCTTGATGTTGACTCCTTTGGCCCAAGACTCTCCTTCTTCTTTAACTCACATCTGGATTTTTTTGAGGAGATTGCAAAATTCAGGGCAGCCAGGAGGATGTGGGCGAGGATAATGAAAGAGAGATTTAAGGCAAAAGATGCGCGCTCAATGTGGCTCAGGTTTCATACCCAAACTGCTGGTTGTTCTCTTACCGCTCAACAGCCCTATAATAATATTATTAGGACTGCCCTTGAGGCCTTGGCCGCTGTACTGGGCGGAACACAATCATTGCACACCAATGCCCTGGACGAGGTTCTTGGAATACCTACCGAAGAGGCGGCTACTATTGCCCTCCGCACCCAACAGATAATTGCCGAGGAGTCAGGGGTAGCAAACACAATCGATCCCCTGGGTGGATCCTTTGTTATTGAACGCCTCACAAGAGATATGGAGGAAGAGGCCTTTGAATATATTGGGAAGATTGATGACATGGGAGGAATGGTAGCGGCCATAGAGAGAAACTATCCCCAGAAGGAGATAGCCGATAGTGCCTATAGGTATCAGAAACAGATAGATAGCGGAGAGAAGACAGTAGTTGGGGTAAACAAGTATATCACTGAGGAAGGGCTTCCCATAGAGACCCTTGAGATACAGGCGGAGTTAGAAGAGAAACAGATTCAATGGACAAATCAAGTCAAGAATAGCAGGGATAATAAAAGGGTAAAGGCTACATTGGAGAAATTAGCCGAGGCAGCCCAGGGGGATGATAATTTGATGTATTATATTATAAATGCAGTCAAGGAATATGCCACGCTGCAGGAGATATGTGATGTCTTCCGGGATGTCTTCGGAGTCTATCGAGACCCCGGTGTTTATTAAAAGAGGTAAGTGTTTAGCGATCCGCACTCAGGTGTCAGCCTTGGTGCTCAATGTTGACCTCATCAACCGAGGAGCTGACCGCTGAGGGCCAAATGCCGACTTGAGAATAGATAATGGATCAGAAAAGGAAGATCAGGATCTTGGTAGCAAAGCCGGGCCTGGATGGTCATGATAGGGGTGCCAGGATTATTGCCAGGGCTTATAGAGATGCTGGTTTTGAGGTTGTCTATTCCGGCCTTCATCAAACCCCCGAAGAAATAGTGCAGGCTGCCATCCAAGAGGATGTGGATATGATCGGGCTTTCGAGCCTGGCAGGGGCCCATATGTATCTTTTCCCCAGGGTTGCGGAGCTCTTGAAGGAAAATGGAGTAGATGATATTGTCATCTGTGGAGGAGGGATTATCCCCGAGGAGGATATCGCAAAACTTAAGAAGGCGGGAATCGAGGCGATTTTCGTGCCGGGATCCACTCTGGATGATATCGTCAAATGGGTTAAAGAACACGTGAAGCCGAGGGCGCTTAGTTACTGAGAAAGCGGGATCGCAGTCTATTTCCTCTCTAGATCTCTTTGGCGGCCATGTAAAGTCCAACCCCTTAACTGTTATCGCTCTCATAAACAGGCCAGTTGGTTATGATAAGTTACTGTATTTCATAATCAACGATGACTCTGTAGATATATCAAGGGAAATCAGGGCACCAGTTAATTTGTCTTGCCTTGAAAAGGTTATCTTTATATATCCAAACCAAAGAGCATGGAAAAAGGAAGGAGGTAAGTATGAGTAAAGGTAAAATACTGGAAAAACCGGTGGCGGTTCTTGGTGGAGGCGCGTGCGCCCAAACCTTCGCTGCGGAGCTTACGCTTACAGGATTTCAGGTGAGGTTGTACGAATTACCAGAGCTTGCTGCGGAAACCCTGGGGGAAGTCCCGAAAACACATGAGATAGAGCTTGGAGGAAAGCAGCTTAATTTCAAGTGGTTCAAGAGGGAAGGGGTTGCCAAGGTGGCCCTTGTCACCACGGAGATATCAGAGGCACTGAGGGGAGCTGGTCTGGTGATAGTGGCTATTCCGGCAAAGGGCCACAAGCCCTTCTTTGAAAAGATGATTCCATGCCTTGAGGACGGCCAGATAGTAAGCATATTCCCGGACAAC
>DAOVGH010000018.1 GCA_030672485.1 Desulfobacterales bacterium
GGGTGGTCTTTCCCGAGGCCTCTGGACCGAAGATCTCTATTACCCTCCCCCTTGGAACTCCACCCAGACCGAGGGCGTAGTCCAGGGCAAGCGAGCCTGTGGAGATGACGGGAATATCTATCACTGCCCCATCTCGCCCCACCTTCATTATAGAGCCCCTTCCATACTGTTTTTCGATCTGGGAGATAGCCAGATCAACGGATTTCCCCTTTTCTGGTTCTATTGCCATAGCAACCCCTCCTTTTTTACCAAATCATGATTATTCCATCCTCAACGGCCAGGAGGCCATTCTTGTATACACCGGACCATCCGGCTTAAGGTCGCTTTTGAAGAGAACAAGCTCATTCAGGTCCCCCAAACCGCTAGTAAAGTCATGATATCTATCAAGAATCCACTTCAGTTCCTCATCCCGGTCTACTACGCCCTTAAACCGGCCAATGGTGAGGTGCGGTCTGAATGGCCTTTTTTCTGGCCTAAAACCCAACCCCTCTAGCTCTTGCTGCAGCTCGTCCCTGAGATTTGACAGCCTTTCTATCTCCCCATTAAGGCCTATCCAGATGACCCTTGGCCTCCTCCAATTGGGGAATGCTCCAACACCATTGAGCCTGGTCTTGAATGTGGAAAACCTCTTTACCACCGGACTTACCTTTTCCTTTATCTCATCTATTTTTTCCTCATCAACAGAGCCAAGAAAGATGACAGTGAGATGGATTCGCTCTACCTTAGCCCACCTAACAGGCAGGGTCAATTTTCCTAATTCCCTGGAAACCGCCCCGATTTGTTCCCTGATCTCACGGGGAAGTTCAAACGCCAGGAATGAACGAATGCCCATTGAGATATCTCCTGACCCAATCAAGGGCCATCTCAGAGGTATTAAGCTTAATCTTATCCCTCTCTCCTGAAAAGCGATATTGGCCGGAGAATACATTGCCGTCTACGGAGAACCCGATAAAAACAGTACCGACTGGTTTATCCTCTGTCCCCCCTAGAGGTCCGGCAATCCCTGTTACGGCAAGCCCCATATCCGTTTTAGCAATCTTCCTGATCCCTTCTGCCATTTCCCTTACCGCTTCATCGCTGACAGCCCCATATGAATCTATGGTTTGTTGCTTCACACCGAGCATCTCGACCTTGGATCGGTTACTGTACACGATCACTCCCCTTTCAAAATAAAGAGAGCTCCCTGATATAGATGTCAGCCTGTGGCCGATCAGACCTCCTGTGCATGATTCAGCCACAGATAGGGTCATCTTCCGCTCCATCAACGACTCTCCGACTATAACCTCCATGGTTTTATCATCAGATGCAAAGATATATGGCCCCAAGAGCTTCCTGATGTTTTCCTCGGCCCTCGTAGATTCCCTTTCAACCTCCACCTCATTTTTGCCTCGAACCGTAATGGTGATATGGTTTTCAGGGAAGCAGGGATAAAAGCCAAACATCACCCCTTTAAGTTCATCACTGAGATCCTTAAAGGTTTCCGCGATATGGGATTCGCTCAATCCATAGACCTTCAATGTCCTATGCCATGGGATATTGGCTGGCCTGTACCTTCGGAGAATATCCGGAACAACAAACCCACGCATCAACTCCCTCATCTGCTCAGGCACACCCGGCAGGAAATAGAGGAGGCTGTCCCCTTCAGATAGCGAAAAACCACACATCTCTCCTTTAGGATCTAAAATCGTCGCCCCTCTGGGAAGCCTGGCCAGTTTTTCTAAGGAAGGGGACCAGTTCAGGCCTGATTTCTCCGCATTCTCCTTGATATGATCAAGAACGGTCTCATCAAGGAAAAGGGGCCTGCCCAATGCCTTGGATACTATCTCGGTGGTCAGATCATCTTCAGTCGGGCCCAATCCGCCAGTAACAATTATAAAATGAGACCTTCCCACAGCTGCCCTTAACACGGAGGAAAGCGTATCGTAGTTGTCACCGACGGTTGTGATTTCACTCACTTCAAGGCCATGGGATAAAAGACAACCTGATGCATACCAGGCATTAAGGTCTCTTTTTCTGCCTGAGATCAGCTCATTACCTATGATTATGATCTCTGTTTGCATGATCTCCTGGTCCGTATCCACTACCCACACCCCCTCAGTCGAGCATGCAGAGAAGAAGCCTTAGAGATAGATGGGCATATATACCCGCCACGAGATCGTCGAAGACAACTCCAAAACCTCCCCTTACCTTTTCTTCTATTTTCCGTATCGGAGGTGGTTTCAGGATATCAAAAAACCTGAAGAGAAAAAACCCTGCCATGAGCGTTAACCAGGTAAAGGGGAGGAAAATAACGGTCAACAAAAATCCGGCTACCTCATCAATAACTATCTCCCTTGCGTCAGCCTTGCACAAGATACATTGGGTTCTGTGAGATGACCAGATTGCCCCGATTATGATTATCAGCAAAAGGGAGGCCTGGTACAGGGCACCGACTGAATCCATCAATAGATACAGGGGTATTGCCCCGGCCGTGCCAAAGGTACCCGGAATTCCAGGCAGAAGGCCCGCGCCGAACCAGATGGATAAGATTAAGGCAATCCTGTCTAAAGAACGGGCTTCTTTGCCTATCTTTATAACCCGTAACCTATCAAATTGATTAATAGACATCAAGCAAGAATAACTTTATGGAGCCATATTACCTTATTGCATAATCTCATTTTTTCTCCAAAACAATAATACTACAACTGCGTTGAAACTCCAAAGAAGATGGTTATCAAACCGGAGTTTGCTGAATCTTGACCAGAGCCTATTATTTCCGAGGGAAAATTGGCTGGGAGCATTGGGGCACCCATCGAGGTGAGCAGGAAGGGGAAAGCCACGCCTTTAGCGGGATACGGGCCGGGAAGGCAAAGCTTCGCTAGGTGAGAGAGTTTTCATGAACCTTTCGGTTGATACATCTGTTTTGCCTGTTCAAGCCTCTCAATACATTCGGGTAAGTCCAATCCCCGTAGTTTTTCCTTGGTGGGCCAGCCAGTATTTCGAGCCCATCCATGCAAGCTATAATAGGTATCGAGCATCTTATCCCAATCTTCTCGATCCAGTACTTCCCCTTTCAAGGAGCCAGATTTGATAGGTTCTTCCATGAGCCTCTCAGGGGGATAGTCATCGTTTCTTGTATACCCAGCCTGGTAGACGTTGAACATCTTTTCAACATTGTGAATCCTTTCCCCAGTTCTCATCAATTCATCCTCTGATGTGTTGATTCCGGTAGCAAAGGAATAACACTGTGCTAATTCCCGTGGAGTTAATCCTTCAGGGGATGTCCAGTTGCCTGTGAAGAAGCAGACCCCGAGGGAATCCAAGAGAGAATGAACATATTCGAAATAACATACCAGCTCTGGTTTACCTGTATACGCCGGGGCATCTCCGGCTGTTTTAATGCCGAACAACCTTTGGCTGTCCTCCGATGAAAATCTTCTGCTTTCAGTGGCCGGGGCTCCACGGGTGTGTGCTCCACCCCTTGCAGATAAGACAACACCCAAGGCCCAACCCTTCATGGAACGGATTCCTTCAATAAGGTCCTGGCCTTTCATGTGAAAGGAGTATTTCTCAGATCCTTTCTCCACTAACTGTGATGCCCTCAAAGAGCCCTCGGCCAAAAGATTTCCAAAACCCTCTCGATACGCAATTTTCCTCAGTAACTCTATGATGACACCATGATTACCCCAGGTTAATTCCAATCCATCCGTATCTTTTCTTGAGAGTATTCCATTTTGGAAACAGTCAATAGCCCATGCAATGGCGCCAGCCGTGTTATCAATGTCTAACCCTAGCTGGCAGCATTCCTCCTGTGCCTTTAAAATTGCGGCGGCATCGTCTACTGCCAGTTTCCCGCCAAAATCCCACACGGCGTTGGCCTCTGCTTTATGGCATTGTGTTCCCGAATAGGGACCACTATCAATCAAATAGACATGACCACAAGGAGTTGGGCAGGCCATACATGCATAACGGTCTATCTCATAGGTAGTGTGGAACACCTCATGCGATATCCTTGCAAAACTCTCGTCAGGAATGTGATCATCTTGATAGTTCTTGTAGCATAATGCCGATAGTTGATTATATAAACGAGATCCAACCAGCGTCCCGAATTCCCTTCTGGCCCTGGATCCCTCCAATCTGCGAAGTCTCTGAGACACCACATCAACCAGTGTCATTAATCCTCCGGGATCTTTTGCTCCAATGGCCCCGGTTCCCTTCACTGCAATTGCCTTGAGGTTCTTTGACCCCATAACGGCACCTAATCCACATCGTCCAACCGCCCGGGCATCACTAACAACTATACAAGCTGGTCTGGCCATATTTTCTCCTGCGGGACCAATACACAGAACCTGGATGTCTTCGTGACCCACATCTTGTTTTATCATCTCCGCGGTTTCGGAAGATGTTTTTCCCCACAGCGCCTTCGCTGACCTCAAGGAGATTGTATCGTCTTCAATCCATACATAAACAGGCTCCCTCGCTTTGCCGTGAACTACGATATTATCATACCCTGCAAACTTGAGTTCTGCTGCAAACCATCCACCGCAGTTTCCTGATCCGATCCC
>DAOVGH010000038.1 GCA_030672485.1 Desulfobacterales bacterium
CCCGGAAAGCATCCCGGCCCATTGGCCTGCTCTTTCTTTGAGGACAGGGAAATATCCATATATTTGATCAAAGTCTCTTTTAATAGATGCACGGTCCTTTCTTATATAGGCCCCCATGAGAAGGTTTTCCCTGACACTGAGTTCTTCAAAGACCTCTCTGCCTTCAGGCGCATACGATATACCCTTTCTGACAATCAATTCAGGATCCATGCCATCAATCCTCTTACCCATGAATTCTATGGTTCCCTTGTCCGGCTGACCCTCGATCAAACCCATAGCTGTCTTTAATATAGTTGATTTTCCTGCACCATTACTTCCAAGGATGGCGGTTATGGTTCCCTTTTCCACAGTGAGCGATATACCCCGCAAGGCATAGATCAGGCCATAGAGGGTCTCAATATTTTTGATTTCAAGAAGCGGCATCAGCAAGCTCTTCCTCTCCTAGATACGCCTTCAGAACCTCGGGATTGTTCTGAACCTCTTCCGGAATTCCTTCAACTATTGGTCTTCCAAAGTTTATGGCCAACACCCTGTCCGATATATCCCTAACCACCTTCATGTTGTGTTCGATCAACAAGATCGTGATGCCAAGTTCATCCTGTATGTCCCTTATCCAGAAGGTCAGCTCTTGCTGCTCTTCGGAATTCATGCCAGCAGAGGGCTCGTCAAGCAGAAGGAGCTCAGGCTCCAGCGCCAGGGCCCTGCCAAGTTCTATCAATTTCTGGGTACCATAGGGGAGGCGTCCCACAAATTGATTTCTGGCCGACTGGAGATCAAGCAGGTCAATGATGTGCTCCACCTGCTCCCGGTGCCTTATCTCCTCCTGAGCCGCCTTAGAGCCTCTCCGGAAAAAGGTAGATCCGCTCAAAACCCCTGTGTTAATATGGATATGCCTGCCCAGCATCAAATTCTCCATTGTTGTCATCTTGGAAAAAAGTTCAATATTCTGAAAGGTGCGGGCAATCCCCTTTCTGGCGATCTTGTGGGGCTTTAAACCTGTTATCTCTTCACCCTTAAAGATTATGCGCCCACTGTCTGGTTTGTAAAGACCATTGATACAGTTAAATATGGTGGTCTTTCCAGCACCATTGGGGCCGATGATGGAAAAGATGGATTTCCTGTTAATCTTGAAGGAAACCTTATCAAGGGCCTTCAGGCCACCAAAGGAGATTGTTAGGTTATCAACGCTAAGGAAATCCCAATCCATCTTGCTTAAACCCTTCTGACATAGTGTCTGGCAAAAAGGCCGCTCGGTTTAAAACACAGTACCAGCACAATAGTCATGAATGCGACAACCGATTTGAATTCAATGGAGACATAGCCGCCGAAAAGATTTTCGATGATCCCCAACATATATCCCCCGAGCGCGGCCCCAACCAATGAAGTCATGCCCCCAAGGACCGCTGAAGCAAAGCCTTTCAAGAGTGGTTCAAGCATCAGGTTTGGATCCAGAGTGGCAATAGGGGCCAGTAATATACCAGCCACACACCCTATCACGGAGCTCAGTGCCCAGGTGATGGATAGTATCCTGTTGGTGCGAATTCCGTTAATCCGGGCAGCCACGGCGTTCTGCTGAGTGGCCTTCATGGCAATTCCCACCTTGGTATATTTGAAAAAGAGGAAAAGGACGAACATCAATATGAGCGTAATGAGAAGGGTGGCAATATTCAGATAACTGATCACTGCGGAGCCAAGATTGACTATGTCAAAATCAGATACCGGAAAACGGAGATCTCTTTGATCGGCACCCCATTTCCAGCCTGCCAAACCATAAAGGACCATCTCAAAGCCCAAGGTGATGAGAATGAGGTTCAGGGTGTTTGGGTCCTTTGCCCTTCTCAGAAAGACAAATTCTAAGAATACCCCCAGGGCGGCGGCAAAGATGAGAGCCCCGATGAAGGAGATCGCAAAGGAATAACCGTAGGATTCTAGCAGGGCATAGGCCACAAAGGTCGAGATCATCGCCATTTCTCCCTGGCCGAAGTTGGGCACCTCTGAGGTCTTGTAGATGATCACCATGGCAATGGCAATGAGGGCATATAAGCTTCCAAAGGAAAGACCACTGATGAGGAGTTGGAGAAACATGAGGGTACCTCTTATAAAATCAAGTTAGTTCGCTTCACCCCGATTACAGTTTTGGAGCACTGGAGTGTTGGGTGAACCTGTCCTCCTTCACCTTGTTCAGGGCAAGTTCACAAAGTGAAGGGGAGGAATAGAGAAATAATTTCTTAGCGCTTTTCCTACCCACTACTCCATTACTCCAGCACTCCATCATTCCATGCCCGCCCGCTTCCGAGTTCCGCCCCGTCCCGGGATCTCGGGAGAATTCGGTAACTCGCCTGAGTCCCGCAGAGCGGGACGATGGCGGGCAGGTGAGTGGCGTAAACCGATTGCCACCAAAAGATCTTTGCAATAAGTTGTAGATTTTCCGAGACATCCATTTAGAACGGCCAGGTCTTCCAGTAGATCTTGGTCCTAATCCAGAAACCATATAGGCCAAGTGGCTCAAATACCACGATCAGGATAATAATCAGGCCGAGAACAATACTTGAGATATTGGGAAGGCCGATCACGCTCATCCACCTGTCTGAAAACGCTGAGAGAATACTCCCGAGATAGGGGAGTTCCTGGACTTTATCCAGTCTCAGAATGAGCCATGTCATGACAACCCCACCCATAATTGAACCAAAGATGGAACCCAATCCCCCTACAATCACAAATGCAAGGAAGTAGATGGAAAGGACAAAGCTAAAGGAGCTTGGGTTTATGAAGCCAATCAGAATGGCGTACAGTCCACCGGCAATACCGGTATAAAAGGCACTGATGGCAAAGGCCAGGGTTTTGTAGTAGACCAGGTTTACGCCCATGGTCTCGGCCGCGATGTCGCTATCCCGGATTGCAATAAAGGCCCTCCCCACCTTTGTTTTCATGAGGTTTCGGGCCGCCATGGTCAGAACAAATGCAATAGGGAGGATCAAAAAGTACAGCTCTCTGTCGCTCTCCAGGAGGTAAGCGCCGTCGGAAAAGAGTAGACCTTGCAGGGTAGGACTCGGGACCTCAAGGCCCATCCTCCCACCAAAGATCTGCCAGCGCCCAATCACCTGAGTAATGGCCATGCCGAATGCCAAGGTAGCAATGGCGAGATAGGGTCCTTTCAACCTTAGAGCGGGTAAGCCTAAGAGAAAACCGAAAAAGGCTGCAATGATGGCCGCCAGCAACAGGGCCAGGAGAAAGGGAAGATGCAGGTTGGTCACGGAAAGGACGGTGAAATAGGAACCAATGGCAAAAAAACCGGCATGTCCCAGGGATATCTGTCCTGTATAGCCGACAAGTATATTCAATCCGACGGCGACAATGACATTGATGGCCATATAGTTGGCTATGTAAACGTAATAGCTAGGAACCAGGAAGGGAAGGATGATCAGAGAGGCAATGAGCATCAGGAACCAGAACCAAAGTGCCTTGCTGTCGAGGAGTTGAATGTCCTCGTAATAATCCCTCCTCATGTCCATTGTAAGTTTCTCTTACCCGTCCTCTTCTGTTTCGTAAACTCTCTTTTCAATGAAAATCCTGACCAGTTCCTTGTCCAGCCCTCCATTTTCGGCCTCCTCCCGCAGTATAGCGAGGGATTTCATTGGATCCATACTCTTTTTATATGGCCTGTCCTTTGCTACTAATGCCTCGAAGATATCGGCTACGGCAATTATCCTTGTCTGGAGGGGAATCTTATCGGCTTTAAGATGTCTTGGATAACCGGAGCCATCGAGCATTTCATGATGTCCAGCGGCAAAAACGGGCACCCCTTTTAAGTGTCTGGTAAATGGTATCTTATCGACTATGTTTTCGGTGTGAATCACATGTGATCGGATTTCCTCTATCTCACCTTTTGTCAGGTTACCTCTTCGTATAGAGAGATTTTCAAATTCAGAATCAGTTAAATACGTTCTTTTTTGCCCGTCAAGATCTGTATACTCCCTCTGGTGAATTTCCTCTAGATGCTTAAGCCCTGATTCGGATAGAACAACGCTCGCATTAACCTTCTTGATAAAGGTTAAGCCCTCATCAATTTGGTTTATCCGGCCCTTTAGTTCCCCATCCAATTGTCTTATTTTTTCTGAGTTTTCTCCCTCACTTCGAAATAGGGCCAGCGTCTTTTTCTGGGTTTCGCTAATCGCTGAGGCCTTGATGTATTCGAAGCGATTGGTCAGGGCTTCCATCTCGGCGTCTGACAGGCGGCTCCTTTTATCAAGTACCCCTTCCTTGACACCGATCTTACCTATGTCGTGAAGCCAGGCGGCATAATTTAGCTCCTCAAGTTGATCGGCGCTAAGAGAGATATGGGCGTAGGGACCATCGTGTGTATGGTTAAGGGCCCTGGCTAAGGCCATAGTATACTTCGCTACTATCCTGGAATGTCCGGCTGTAAAGGGGCTCCTGGCATCTATGGCCGAAACTGAATACTGAATAAGGGCCTCAAAAACAGTCTTTATCTCCTTTATGAGCTGCGCATTCTTTATGGCCACAGCTGCCTGTGAGGCCAGAGATGAAATGGGAGGTTCTATGCTGGTGTCAAAGGAGACAACTTTTCCTTGGCTATCGGTTGAGTTTATGAGTTGAAGAACGCCA
The DNA here is from genome assembly GCA_030672485.1 of Desulfobacterales bacterium. Lineage (GTDB taxonomy): Bacteria > Desulfobacterota > DSM-4660 > Desulfatiglandales > B25-G16 > JABXJZ01. The sequence goes on from DAOVGH010000038.1 coordinate 4,627, forward strand.
ATTATGTTACCCTCTGTGTCCTTCATTACCACCAAAAGCATTGATTTGGTTCTGTATTTGTTTCTTTTATCAAAGTCTCGGTTAAACCCATAATCGGCCTTGGGGGGTAGATCATAAGCATCTGGAATATTGAGGGTTTGACCAGTGATGGCTACATATCCAGCGATACTATTCTTGGTGAGAGGGATGGAATATGGTTTAAATGTTTCCGGTTTCAGATCAGCTCTTTTTTCTAAGGTATCATTCTGGGCGACCTCAAAATGTAGACAATTGTTATCCTGATCTGCAAGGTAGAGGCTGCCGGCATCGGCGTTGGTAAAATGGCGGGCCTCCTTTACAATCAATTCCAGTAAACGGCTCAAATTTGTTTCGCTTGATAAGGCGATCCCGATTCTATTCAGGGCCTCAAGCCTTTCTCTAACATCTTGATAATGATACATGGCAGCTTTTCTTACCAAAGGGCTGGTAATTTTCATTAACCCTTGAACATATAAAACTTTGAATAACTTTTCAAGTCCAATTATCTCTTTTCCCTTGACATATCAAGGGCCATTGGATAGGGGGATATACATGCTTGATGATGTTGAAAGGAGAATTATTCACCACCTCCAGGGCGATCTTCCCTTAACATCCAGACCTTTTGCTGTTATAGCAAGCAGGGTTGGGATAAGCGAGGAAGAACTGCTTGAGAGGATCAGATTGCAAAAAGAGAGGGGTGTACTCAGACGCTTCGGGGCGAACCTTGATCCTCAATTGGCTGGCTTTAGGGCAAATGCCATGGTTGCCTGGCGTGTACCTGCAGATAAAGTGGACGAAATAGGTCCTTTAATGGCGACTTTCAGAGAGGTTAGCCATTGCTACCAGCGGAGAGTCCATGGGAAATGGAAATATAATCTCTTTACCGTGATCCATGGGAAAAACAAAAAGGATTGCCAGGGCATTGTCAAAAGAATTGCGGAGAATACGGGCATAAGAGATTATGTCCTTCTTTTGACCCTTAAGGAGTATAAGAAGACTAGTCCTGAGTATTTTTGATGTTCGGCTCATCTCAGATGGCACGCTGGCGCAGGCGGAACCGAGCCTCTTTTATGATAGGATAATTTATATGACTGACAGATCGAGAGAGCTTTTTCTGAAGGCCCAAGAGGTTATCCCTGGTGGTGTGAATAGCCCGGTGAGGGCTGGCCGGGCTGTGGGTGTCGATCCCATTTTCATCCAGAGGGCAGATGGCTGTTATTTGTGGGGTGCTGACGGAAAAAGATATATTGATTATGTCTGTTCCTGGGGACCAATGATACTGGGACATAGGCCTCCAGAGGTAATTCAGGCAATCAATGATGCATTAGAGAATGGAACCAGCTATGGCGCTCCGACCGAGATGGAACTCAATCTGGCTAGGATGATTGTCGAAACTGTACCTTCAATTGAGATGGTCAGGATGGTCAACTCCGGTACAGAGGCTACCATGAGTGCTATTCGTTTGGCCCGGGGATTTACCGGTAGGGATATGATTATCAAGTTCGATGGTTGCTATCACGGTCATGCTGATAGTTGCCTGGTGAATGCCGGCTCGGGACTGGCAACTTTTGGCATTCCTGGCAGCCCCGGAGTACCAGTTGACCTGGCAAGGCTTACTATTTCGCTCCCATTTAATAATCTGGAGGCCGTAGAGGCAACGATTAAGAAATTTCCCGACGAGGTAGCTGCTATCATTATAGAGCCTATTGCCGGGAACATGGGGGTTGTTTTGCCAGATAAAGGATTTTTGGAGGGCTTAAGAAAGATCACGAGAGAAAATGGTATCCTTCTCATATTTGACGAAGTTATAACGGGATTTAGGGTAAGCCCTGGGGGGGCACAGGAACTCTATAGTATTATGCCTGACCTTACTTGTTTAGGCAAGATAATCGGTGGTGGCCTTCCAGTAGGGGCCTATGGAGGGAGAAGGGATGTTATGTCTCGGGTCGCTCCTGATGGTAATATCTATCAGGCAGGCACCCTCTCAGGTAATCCATTGGCCGTGGCTGCAGGGTTGGCAACACTCATGATCTTGAAGAACAAGGAGATTTATGTAAGGTTAGAGGAAAAATCGAGATTCCTTTTCTCTGGTTTAACGGATGCTGCAAAAAGGGCAGGAGTGGATATAGTCATCAATAGGGTAGGATCTATGGGTTCTGTGTTTTTTGGCAAAAACCCGGTCGTTGACTTTGGCTCAGTTAAGCACACAGACACCTCAAAATACAGATCCTTTTACAGAGAGATGTTAGCCCAGAGAATCTATCTCGCCCCATCCCCTTTCGAGGCCCTGTTTGTTTCCTTGGCCCATAATGAGAAAATAATGAAAAAAACGATTGACTCTGCCTTTAATAGCTTTAAAAAACTAGGCAATATGCAGTAAGCAGTAGACAGTAACGAATCCGAGATTTACGCTGTTAGTGTTAAAATTCATGTTTTTTCTGGAAGAAAATTTGTTACAAATTGTTCTGCTCAGATTGCGATTTACTCCTTACTTATTGCTTATTTCTGCTTACTGCCTACTGTTTAGTTCCGGCTTGTCCAGGTCAGGCACTTATAACTTATAACTTCCTAATCTAATCCCCTCATGGTCCAACCAAGTAGGTGCATAAGAGAACTGCTTGAAGAAAATCCGATAAAGACTTCGTCCCCATGCAGGATTGACTCTGGCGGCACATGGGATATCAAGGCCCTCGCCCTTCCTTTGGAGGGGGTGGTGCCTATAACGGTAAATCTGGCTATTAACTTACGAACCTATATTACACTTTTGCCTTATGAATCAGGGTGGGTCAAGATATCTTCTGATAATTTTGATACCCAGGAGACATATCCATTTGCAAATATCCCGTTTAATTCCCGATTCGGCCTCTTTTTTGCCATTGTATCTTTCTTTAAGTTTCATGGAGTGGAGATAGTGATAAGGTCAACTTCCCCTGTTAATGCAGGTCTTGGAGGATCAAGCACTGCTGCTGTAGCAGCTATTAAGGCATTCTCCACGGTTAAAACCATGGTAGATGAAACAATCATGTTTCCCAGCAATACAAAGGACAATAAGGAAAATCCCCCCTCACCCCCCTTTAGTAAAGGGGGGCAGGGGGGATTTTCACATGAAAAGGAGATTGAAAAGGGGGAGATTCTCCATCTTGCATATCATTTAGAGGATGCAGTGAGTGGCGGGATGTGTGGATTGCAGGATCAGGGGGCGGCTGTTTTTGGTGGTGTGAATAAATGGGTTTGGAATTACTCACGGGAGGGAAGACCATTTGAGAGAAAATCCATTCTTGATGAAAAAGGACAAAAGGAAATATCAAAAAGGATCCTTGTTGCCTATAGTGGTAAGAGACATCTATCAGCTAAGATAAATAGATTATGGATAGAAAAATTTTTAAGAGGAGACACAAGGTCAGGTTGGATTGAAGTTAATAGGATTGTAAATCGCTTTGCCTTGAATATAGGAAAGGGAAAATGGAAAGAGGGGGCAAAAGAGCTAAGAAATGAGGTAGCTATAAGGAAAGAAATAACCCATGAGGCCTTTACGCCAATAATCAGCAGACTTATCCAGGAATCTGAAGGAGCTGGGTGTGGTGCCAGGTTTGCAGGTGCAGGAGGGGGTGGTACTGTTTGGGCCCTTGGCGAGATTGATGATATACAGAGATTAAGAGAGATATGGGCTAATATATTGAAAGGAACTAAAAAAGGCAGGATCCTTGAATGTGCTATTGACCCCATTGGGGTGAGAGAAGAGGCAAGAGATGCTTAAGGATTGGAATCTAAATAAAATATTTAGACAGCTTATTAAAAAAGGAGCTTCTTTTGCAGATATTTTTGCAGAGGATGTAGAGATTAAAAGTATAATTTTAGAAGACAA
>DAOVGH010000032.1 GCA_030672485.1 Desulfobacterales bacterium
ATACTCGGTAATCTTCTCTTCCCTCTTTGCTGTGGGATCGGGTGCGCCCTTTATGTTTTTTTTATGGACGATCTCAGCTGCTTGTTCAGCCCCCATAACGGCAATTTCAGCAGTGGGCCAGGCAAAGACATAGTCACTGCCCAAAGGCTTACCGCACATAGCAAGAAAGGCCCCTCCATAGTCCTTTCTGGTTATCAATGTGACCTTTGGAACAGTGGCTTCACTATAACACCACAGGAGCTTGGCACCGTGCCTTATAATACCTCCCCATTCCTGGTTGCTTCCCGGCAAATAACCAGGCACATCGACTATCGTAAGCAGGGGGATATTGAAGGCATCGCAGAATCTAATGAACCTGGTTGCCTTATCCGATGCATTGATATCGAGGCAGCCGGCCAGGAATTTTGGCTGATTTGCAATGATCCCCACTGTTCTTCCATTGAACCTGGCAAAACAGATAATAATATTTTTCGCATAATGCTCATGTGGTTCAAAGGTTTGGCCCTTATCCACAATAGAGTGGAGAATGTCTTTCATATCATAATAGGCCTTCGGGTTGTCGGGAATGATGGTATCAAGCGTTGGATCAGTGCGATTGGGGTCATCTCCTAGATCCACCACCGGAGGATCTTCCATGTTGTTGGATGGAAGGTGGGTGAGCAATTCCCTAATCCTTTCTATACACTGGGCATCGCTATCGCATGCAAAATGGGCGACTCCGCTTTTTGTGTTATGTACCATGGCACCGCCCAGATCCTCAAAGCTTATATCCTCCCCAATCGTTGCCTTAATTATCGCTGGGCCGGTGATGAACATATGACTGCTTTTCTTCGTCATAAAGGTCCAATCGGTCATGGCAGGAGAATATACTGCGCCTCCAGCTGTGGGCCCCATGATGGCTGAGATTTGAGGAATCACTCCGGATGCACAGGAGTTCCTGTAAAATATATCTCCGTAGCCGGAGAGGGAATCCACGCCTTCTTGTATCCTGGCCCCTCCTGAATCATTGAAACCCACAATGGGAGATCCGGTTTTGAGAGCCAGATCCATAACTTTACATATTTTCTTGGCATGCATCTCTCCCAATGTACCGGCCACGCAGGTGAAATCCTGAGAAAATGCATGGATTACCCTTCCGTTTACCGTACCGTGGCCAGAGACCACCCCTTCTCCGGGAATAAATGTCTTGGGCATATCAAAGTCGGTACACCTGTGCCTGACAAACATATCAAGCTCTCGAAAACTGCCGGGATCAAAAAGCAGGTCCAATCGTTCCCTTGCAGTCAGCTTACCTCTCTCATGCTGCTTACGGAGTTGTTCTGCTCCCCCCATGGCGAGCTCTTTTTCCTTCCTGTCCTTTAACTCCTTGAGTTTATTTACAGTAGTACCCATCAAGTCCCCCTTTCCCTAAAGACGAAATCCATATTCAGAGAATACCGGAAAAGTAGTTCCCTCCAGTAAACAAATGCCTAAAGTGAACCAAAATGCCTAAAGTCTACAGGTTAAGCTGCAATAACCCTCGTTAAGCTACAACAATCCTACATAACTTTAGCTCATTTTAGCTCACTTCAGGCACTTGTGATAGCTCCCAGTTCAAAACCTGCCTTCCTTCCCGAGGGCGAGAAAGTGGGATACATCTATCTCTTTTGGGCAAACAAAGGAACAGGCCCTGGCAGTATGACATCGGTAGACATTGTTTTCCCTGTATAAGATATCCATCCTTTCTTTTTTTGCCGTCTCCCTCGGGTCCATAAGGCGGACCATATTGGCCATTGTGGCATTTGGCCCGAGGAAGTGGTGATGGCTGCTGATACAGGCAGTTGCGCAGCAGAAACAGTTAATACATCGGGTGGCTTCAGAGTACATCTCAAGTGTCTTTGGGGCGATCCGATATTCATCCCCGTCCGGGTGAGGAGAGGTCGGCTTGATAAGATAAGGTTTGGCCTTATGGACCCTATCATAGGCCTTCTCCAGATCTACAACCAGATCCCTTAAAACCGGGGCTATGGTCAGGGGTCTCAGTCTGAATTTATGGGTGCGGAATTGTTCCACCGCATCTTTTACCAAGAGTTCACAGGCAAGAAGCGGTTTGCCGTTGACGATTATCCCGCAACTGCCACATTGGGCATGTTCGCAAGAGGAGGGCCAGGCCAGGGTTGGATCCTGTTCATCATTGATCTCGCGCAGGACATCCACAAATCTCAGGATACCACTGGCCTCCACCTGGTAGGCCTGCATCCATGTTAGCTTGGTATCGGGGTCGTACCTTTTTACCTCTAGTGTGATAGTATAGGATTCAAGCATCCGTTTCCCCTTCACAAGCGGTCAATATTCCCTTTCTATATAATCAAACAACTCAAAATGCTCCCCTTTGGCCTCAAAGATACTCATGTCTATAGGTCTTTTGCCAAAGCTAACCTCATTGAATTGAGGCATATAAACAAGGGTATGATAGTTAAACTCATCACTCCTTTTTGGATAATCCTCCCTGAAATGGGCCCCTCTTGACTCCTTTCTTGCTAATGCTCCCTGCGCAATGACCATTGAGACAGTTATCAGATTATTGAGCTCCCAGAGCTGCCAGAGATCCTGATTCGCTCTCAGGGATGTCGCGGCTAAGGGTATATGTGTTGCCCTTTCCTTCAATTCCCTTAGCTCTTCGATAGCCTCCTGCAAGGGCTTTTCTGTCCTGAATATGCCTACCTTTTCCATCATGAGATTCCGTAAGGTATCCCTGATCTGGGCATATTTCTCCTTTCCCTGGGCATGAAGATATGTGGAGAATTGGTCGAAAACCATATGGGGGGCGCCAGGTGAAAGCGCTTCCGGCTCCTTGGCATCCTTAAGATATTCAATAACCCTCTCGCCGGTAACCCTGCCCATGGTTATCAATTCCAAGAGGGAGTTCGTTCCAAGCCTGTTGAGGCCATGCAGGGAAGCAGCGGCAACCTCTCCACAGGCAAAAAGCCCGGGGACAATGCCTTGGGTGTCGCCTTGAACTTCCCCAAATTCATTGGTAGGTATCCCGCCCATCTGGTAGTGGGCCGTTGGGGTAACAGGGCAGAGGTCCTTCTCCGGATCAACGCCCACAAATCGCTTGAAAAAGGAACATACCTCCTGGATTTTTTTCTCGTGAACCTCTTTGGGAAGGTGCCTTAAATCCAGCCACACATGGTGGGCATTATGACCCTCATGAAAAAGTCCCCTCCCTTCCCTGATCTCCTGGATGATTGCCCTGGAGATGAGATCCCTGGGGGCAAGATCCTTGGCCGTGGGTGCATAGCGCTCCATAAAGGGCTCTTCATCCTTATTCCTGAGAATAGCTCCCTCTCCCCTGAGCGCCTCACTGGCCAGTATGCCAGGACCTACCATTCCTGTAGGGTGAAACTGAACTGCCTCGAGATCCATTACCGGTAAGCCTGCATTAAGCGCAAGGGCAAGGCCATCACCAGTGTTGCCTCGACAATTGCTGCTAACCAGATACATTTTGGTTTTACCGCCTGTGGCGATAATTGTTGCCTTCGCTAGGATGGCCAGGAATTTACCCTCTGGAAACCTGAAGATAATGGTGCCAATACAGTGGCCATCCTTAAAGAGTATTTCCGTTGCTATACATTGACCGATAAAGTTTACTCCATATTTAAGGCACTCAGCCCAGACAGTGTCCATAATGCCCTTTCCGGTTCTGTCTGCCTCATAACAGGCCCTGAAGGCCTTGGTCTCACCGAAGTTCAACATATGGCCACCAAAGGGCCTTTTAGCAATCCTTCCCTCCTCTGTCCTGCTGAAGTGCATGCCATGTCTCTCGAGCCAGACCATCTCTTCCCAGCCCATATCACAGACCTTCTTGACCACATTTTGGTCGGCAGAGCAATCTGACCCCTTCCATGTATCAAACATGTGAAATATCGGTCTGTCTACGGGGTCTTTTGGATCAACTGCGGCCATGCCTCCTTGGGCTGTCGTTGTATGAGACTTCTGTGGACTGAATGCCTTTGTAAGGGCAATTATCCTTGTACCTGGTCTGTGCTCGCCAATTTGAGTGGCAGCCCTGAGGCCTACCCCACCAGCGCCGATAACCAGGACATCACACCTGAGGGTAGAATCTATAGTCAATGCCTCTCCCACTACTATCTCCTCTACAAGGCCACAATGAGCCTGATACCGAAATAGCCTGATATGGCCATAACAATAATAACAAGGCAGGTCAAAGATTTATTTAGGGGCCCCGGCTCTATGTAATCGGCAATGATACTGAACACACCGTAGCCCGCATGAAAGAGGAGGACAACGATAAGAACTAGATCCATCCCTTTTACAAAGGGATCTTGCAGCCTCAATAGAATGGTTTTACTATCATGACCTGTTAGATAATTGATATGCATGAATAGCATGTGGCCGAGTAACATGGGAATCATAAATGCGGCAGTAATCCTCTGGAGCTTCCAAAGGATTGAATTACCGGTCCTCCAGATCTTGTTAACGACAAGTAAAAAGACAACAAGACTTACAACAAGGGTGATCGACCAGAATAGAGGAACTGACGCTTGCGGACTTTGCGCTATAAAGAAAAATCCGAGGATGAAGATATAGATAAGGCCGAGTATAACCATCCACCGTATCACTATTTCATCTTCTCTGACATGAAAGAGCTCATAGAGGATTAGCCTCCCGCCGTTTAAGGAGTGAAATATAAGGGGGATAGCGAGGGCCCATTCAAGAAAGGTAAAGACAAGATTATGTAAGAACTTCATATCTGCATCAAAGGTGGCAGGGGTAAACAATAAGGATAAGGTATAAATATGAGCGAACACATAGCCGACAAGTGCCAGCCCAGCCAGCCTGTGCCCCCAGCTTATCAGAAAAGACCAACCTCTGGAGTTGGCGTAATAAGAGAGAATGGGAAATCTCCCCATGAGGGATATAATGCAGGATTCAACCCTGGTTACTCTCAATGTCTTCTCCATCTCAAAAAACCTCTGTTACGGAAAGAAATATGGTTTTAGGTTATCATACGTTTTTGGCGAAGGATATTAATTACAGCATCTTTTATTGTCAAGGAGAAAACCTGGAGTGAAACCTGGAGCGACAAAATAGAATAGGCATGCGACCGGGTTGATACCTTATGGAGTTAGTCCACGATGACTTTCATATAATGGGGTTGTGCGTATTGGTTGACATTTGCTTGCATATTCAATTTGCTTGAATATTCAATATTTATTTGGTAAGGATTTAGACATAAGATCAAGAAACGTAGCGAGAGGTGAAATAGAGTTAACAAAGGCCAGTGGGGTACCAATCAAAGGAAGAGGGTAATAATATTAGAGGATATTATTGATACAGAGCTAATATTGTGCTATGTGGTTAGAAATATTGAGGGAAGAGAACTGCTATTATCCTTTAGGTGGGAATAAAGGATTAATTCAAGGAGAATAGAGATGATACTTCAGTGCGAGGGGTGCCAAACCAAATTCAGGCTTGATGAAAGTCTCCTGAAAGAAACTGGCTCAAAGGTTAGATGCTCCATCTGTAAACGTCTATTTACTGCCTTTCCGCCTAAGGAAGAGCCACAGATTGAGAAGGCCTCCGGAGAGGAATTGAGGGAGACGGAGGGCACGGCCCTACAAGAGATCCCCAAGGAGGGGGATCTGCTCGAGGGTTTTGATGAAAGCTTTATCAAAGAGATTGAGGAAGAGATCGGTCGGGAAGAGGAGGAAGTAGAACCAGAAACAGAGCAAGAAGTAGAACCAGAACTAGAACCAGAGGCAGAACCCATTTCCGTTGAAGAACTATCTCAGGCAGAGCCAGAGGCCATCGAGGAGGAGGAGAAGGTGGAAGAGGCAGGGCTCGATATGGCAATGGACAGGGCAGCGAGGGTTGAAGAGGAGATCAAGGCCCAAGAGGAATTGGAGAGAAAAGAAGTGGAAAGAAAAGAAGTGGAAAGGCCAAGCGAGGTAGAAGAGGTGTTTGAGCCCCGCCCGATTATTAAAAAAAGGCCTGGATCAAGATTGTTGATCACGATTTTGTTAATAATCCTTGTACTTATAGGGACTGCATCTGCCTTGATTTTTTTTAAGCCAGGTTTCCTCCCGGAATCTTTCCCTTTATTTAAAAGGCCCCTGTCTAAAGAACAGGCCTTTGACATGGGAAACAGAAGACTGTCATTCAAGGATTTGAAGGGTTCCTTTATGGATTCGGAGAAGGCAGGTAGGCTCTTTATGGTTAAAGGTTTGGTAACAAATAACTACCCAGACAGAAGAAGCTTTATCAGGATCAAATCAAATATCCTGGATTCCAAAGGTACGGTGGTCAGAAGCAAGGTTGTCTTTGCTGGTAACCCGATTAGCGATAAGGAGGTAGCATCTCTGTCCATGGAAGAGATAGAGAATCGGTTAAGGGATAAGCTCGGCAAAGATAAGATGAATGTGAATATCCAACCCAACTCTTCTATTCCCTTTGTAATTGTTTTTAACAACTTACCCGAAGACATGAGCGAATTTACTGTAGAGGCAGTAAGTTCTTCTCCTGCTGGAAAATAGATTACCCAGAAACCCCGATGCGCAAATCCAACGGATTTTCACACACCTCAGTTATCTTCCTCAGAGAGGCTTGTACGTTCATATAGCATCAAGTGGGATTTCTCTTTGAGCGCCTTTCGGAAATCTGAGCTGGACCCGTGTTTAGGGTAGACAACTGCGCCCCATGAACTCAGTAAACCCAATAGACACAGCAGACGCCAAGGAGGCGGTATGCTTGATCTAAGATTTATCCGGTCTAACCCCGATCTGATAGGTCGTATGCTCAAGGAGAGGGATTATGATCTTGATCTTTCCAGATTTCAATCACTGGATGAGAAGAGGCGCTCTATCTTGGCCAAGCTTGAAGAGCTCAGGTATCGGCGCAATAAGGTCTCCGACCAGATAGCGGCCATGAAAAAGAGAGCAGAGGATACATCATCCCTTATCTCCGAGATGAAGACCGTCTCCAAAGCCATAAAAGAGATGGAGGCAGAGCTGCCCGAGATAGTTGATCAGCTGAATAAACTCTTGATGCTTATGCCCAATATCCCCCATGAATCAGTGGTTGTGGGTAAGAGCGCAGATGAAAATCCGGTTGTCAGGAGGTGGGGTGAGATTAGGGACTTTGATTTTGACCCCTTTCCTCATTGGGAGATCGGAGAGAAACTCAATATCCTTGATTTTTCCCGGGCAGCCAAGATTGCCAGGAGTAGATTTTCCCTCCAAAGTGGATTAGGCGCGACATTAGAAAGGGCGCTGATAAATTTCATGCTTGATGTGCATACCAATCATCACGGCTACACCGAGGTTCTTCCCCCATTTCTCGTTAACTCAGATAGTATGACCGGAACAGGTCAATTACCCAAATTTAGGGAGGATCTATTCAAGGTGGAGGGCTGGGATCTATTTCTCATCCCTACGGCAGAGGTGCCGGTTACCAATATACACAGGGACGAAATCCTATCCTTTGATGAGCTTCCCGTCAGGTATGTCTCATATACCCCCTGTTTCCGTTCAGAGGCAGGCTCTTATGGTAAAGACACAAGGGGACTCATCAGGCAGCACCAGTTTAACAAGGTGGAACTGGTTAAGTTCTGCTGTCCTGAAGATTCAGATCAGGAATTGGAGTCCTTAACTGCGGATGCAGAGAAGATTTTACAGCACCTGGGGATTCCCTACAAAGTAGTTTCACTATGTACAGGTGATCTCGGCTTTTCTGCTGCTAAGACCTATGATATTGAGGTCTGGCTGCCCGGACAACAGGTATTCAGGGAGATATCCTCGTGCAGTAACTTTACAGACTTCCAGGCCAGAAGGGCAAATATTCGGTTCAGAAGGAAAAAGGGAAGGGGCCCGGAACTTGTCCATACCCTTAACGGTTCAGGCCTGGCCGTTGGCAGAGCTCTTGTGGCCGTCTTGGAGAATTATCAGCAACCTGACGGAAGCGTGGTTATTCCTGAGGCCCTCAGGCC
>DAOVGH010000050.1 GCA_030672485.1 Desulfobacterales bacterium
CCTTAAATACGAGAAGGGCGACAGATATGGCTACCATCCAGGTCCAAATCGGAACACTTACACTTGGAAAGGCTATATATAGGGCCAGAGCCACCCCCCCTACAATCCCACCGACCTGGATGAACTTGAGGATCATGATAACCAGCCAGGTCCAAATAGACCAGTTTGCACGACCTAGCTTAGGGCCGGGCAATCGATTAAAAGAGGCCATAGTGGACTCCCCTGTATTTATCGCATGCCTACCGAACTCCATCTGGAGGGCTACCTTGATAATACAACTGACGAGGATGACCCAAAGGGTTACAAAACCTGCCCTTGCCCCCAGTGTGGTCGTTGCGATGAGTTCTCCGGATCCCACTATAGATGCTGATAAAATGATCCCAGGCCCCACAAACCGAAACCTTTCCAGCCATCTCGTGGGCGGTTCCTTAATGGTCGCCTCGGACAATACATAAGGATCGTGCTCCTGAACCTGCGTCGTAGCAGCCATGACTTATCCCTCCTTCCAATTGGACAAGATCGTAGGTATGATTGTCAGTGGATTTGACGGCATCCTTCAGACAGATGGAGCGGAGCATAGTTTAAGAAGCGACCAATGTCAATCAAAAGTCGCTGCCAAGGTTTCCGCGAAAACGAAAAAGGTTTCCGATAAATGCTCGGAAACCTTTGACTGGTTTGTGGTGAGCCGTCAGGGAATCGAACCCCGAACCTACTGATTAAGAGTCAGTTGCTCTGCCAGTTGAGCTAACGGCCCCCTCACCGTTTTTTGAGCGCGCCCGGCAGGACTCGAACCTGCGACCTACGGGTTCGAAGCCCGGCGCTCTATCCAGCTGAGCTACGGGCGCTTATCATTCTTCTGTTCGATTTGACGACTGATTAGCAGGGATGTGCCTTTCTGTCAAGATCAAATTCTTGAAATATCCTTGACATTGTGCTAAAATACATTTAATTAACTAAACTTCAATAACGGTTGAAAGTATCCCTATTAATCAAGTCCATTTCAGATGAAGACCTTTGTTGCCAAAGAGCATGAAACAGAAAAAAAGTGGTATCTGATAGATGCCAGGGATAAGATTCTAGGAAGATTGGCTAGCCAAATTGCCACCATCCTAAGAGGGAAACACAAGCCTATATTTACACCTCATATGGATGCTGGCGATTACGTGGTGCTTGTTAATGCAGATAAGGTTGTTCTAACGGGGGACAAATTAGAGAAAAAGATCTATTATCGCCACAGCGGTTATGTGGGAGGGCTAAAAGAGACCAAGGCTAAAGAGATGCTTGAGAAAAGACCGGAAAACCTTATTAAGCTTGCTGTAAAGGGAATGCTGCCTAAAAACAGCCTCGGCAGAAGGCAATTAGGTAAACTGAAGATATACGCTGGCCCGGATCATCCTCATCAGGCCCAAGAACCGGAGAAAATGGAGGTTTAAATGGCGGAGGAAAGGTATTATGCTACAGGCAAAAGAAAGACTGCGATAGCAAGGGTCTGGATGAAATTGGGTGATGGAAAGATCGTCATAAACAAGAGACCAATAGATGAATATCTGACGACCGAGACAGCCAAGATGATTGTCGTCCAACCGCTTGAGCTGACAAATACCATGGGCAGGTATGATATTACAGCAAATGTCAAGGGAGGAGGATTCTCCGGTCAGGTTGGGGCCATTAAGCATGGCATAAGTCAGGCCCTTCTGAAAATAAGTCCGGAATTCAGGGAGCCTCTAAAAAAGGGAGGCTTTCTTACCAGGGATTCCCGAATAAAGGAACGCAAAAAGTATGGACTCCGCTCTGCGAGGGCAAGATTTCAGTATTCAAAGAGGTAATGAGCATATCCCAATAACTGGTTTAAGAGGGGAAGGTTATTTGCCTTCCCCTTTTTGTTTAAAATAGCAAGAACCATTGCCCTAATCCCGGGGGACAGGTTGTGGCAAATAACACAGGGGAAAAAAACATAAGACTAATTATTGCCTATGATGGAACCGGCTATTTTGGATGGCAGCGCCAGGTTAATAGGCCTACCATACAGGGAGCTATCGAGGAGAAGATAGAGGTGATGGTGGGGAAACCTGTTTCACTTATTGGCGCTGGACGGACGGACGCTGGTGTTCATGCTCTCCATCAAGTGGCCAATTTCAGAGTTTCCTCCACTATAACGCCTGCTATCTTCTTAAAAGCGCTTAATTCTCTTCTCCCCGATAGTATCATTATTAAAGGGGCAGAGCATGTCCCCTTTGGTTTTCATGCCAGGTACAATGCCAAGAGTAAGGTTTATGAATATAGGATCTATAACGAGAGACTGCAATCCCCCTTTCTCAGACATTATTCTTGGAACATACCCTGGTCGCTTGATTTGGGGGCCATGGAGGAATGCCTGGGGATTATTAAGGGGGCCCATGATTTTTCCTATTTTTGTTCTGCTGGAGATGGGCGGGTAAATCCAGTAAGAAATATGATTCAGGCGAACCTCGAAATCCAGAAGGGCGATCTCTTGATATTTCATTTTGAGGCAAATGGCTTTTTGCGGCATATGGTCAGAAATATCATGGGGACAATTGTTAAGGTAGGCCTGGGGGATATCAGTATCGCCCGGTTTTGTAAGATATTGGAATCAAAAAATCGACAGCATCCCGCAGCCAAGGCCCCACCAGGGGGACTCTATCTGAAGGATGTGAGATATTGAGTAGTGTCCGTTGATAATGGTGGAGGATCTCCCTAGACTAATTATTGTAAGCGGGCCGACGTGTTCAGGGAAGAGCCTGATGGCTGTTGCATTAGCACAGCTACTGGGTGGAGAGATACTTAATGCGGATTCCATGCAGGTTTACAGGGGGATGGATATAGGCACGGCCAAGCTCCCCGTATCTGAGAGGAAAGGGATTCCTCACCACCTTATAGATATCCTCGATCCTGATCAGGCGTTTAATGCTGGATTGTTTCTCCTTCGTGCCCTTCCAATAATCAAGGATCTCCATGTAAGGAAAATACCTATTATTGTGGCTGGTGGGACAGGGCTTTATGTCAAGGCCCTTTTGGGAGGCCTTTTTGAGTGCCCACCATCGAAGCCAGAATTGAGACGGGACTTATGGGAGGAATGTGAAAAAAGAGGCCTATTCTTGCTTTATCAAACATTATCAAGGCTTGATAGAAAAGCGGCGGATTGCATACACCCAACGGATAAGATCAGAATTATAAGGGCATTAGAGGTAATTCATCTCACTGGAGACAGGTTTTCTGAGCTTGCCAGGGAGCATGGTTTTTCTGATAGGAGATTTCTCGCGCTGAATCTTTGCCTCAACGTTGACCGGCAGGTTCTCTACAGCAGGATTAACAGACGGACCATGTGCATGATTGACTCAGGTTTCATTAATGAGGTTGAACGGCTTCTTGAGATGGGATATGGTCCGGAGCTCAAGCCGATGAAGGCCATTGGCTACAGGCATATCGTAGGATATCTTGAAGGTAGGTGGGGTCTTGATGAGGCGACCAGGCTCATTCAGCGGGATACGAGGCGGTATGCAAAGAGACAACTTACATGGTTCAGGGCTGATCCCGACATAGTCTGGGTGGATCCGGATCATAAGCCAGGCATAATTGATAAGGTAATGGCATTTATGCATGGGCTTGACCTCTGAGATTTTTTTGTTTACAGTGAAAAGGCTTTTACAGAAAGGCTTTCACAGGAGGTTGGTGCCATGAAGCATTTTAGTCATAGGTTTACCCTTCTTGTCCTTTTGGGCATTCTTGCTTCGATTCTGATAGTTGGTGGGTGTGCTCCTCGAGCAAGACCACCGGTGAGAACTCTCGACACACCCGAACACCATGTCATCACCGGTATGAAATTGCTGGAAAGTGGTAAGCTATCAGATGCGGAAAGGGAATTTGGCCTGGCTAAGGAACTTGATCACAAATATTCCGGAGCTTACAGGGGGTTAGGTTTAGTCCTTGGCTATAAAGGAGATTTCAAGTCCGGCTTTGATAATTTGTCCCTGGCAAAGAACTTGGCCAAGAGCAAGGAGGAAGAGGCATTGACCTATGTAGGATTTATGCGCTTGTATACTCAGCAAAAGCATAAAGGCTGGCTGGAGGGTGTAGAGAAGAACTTCATGACGGCCACAGGGACAATCAAAGATATGCCTGATCCCTATTTCTATATGGGCTTGGCCTATATGGAGGCCTGTGAGTTTAGCGATGCTGCAGATGCGTTTAAGAAGGTTCTGGAAATCAGCAGGACTTTCATAGACAAGGCAGACCAGCAACTCGAGCTGGTTCAAAAAATAGAGAAGGCTATGCCGGTGACACCAATCGGGAAACAGGTAGCCCTTTTGGAAAAGGTTAAAAGGGTTGATGTTGCCGCCCTTTTC
>DAOVGH010000009.1 GCA_030672485.1 Desulfobacterales bacterium
AGATGAAATTTGTCATCTCTATCTGAGACGCCCTTACCCTCCGGTTAAAATAATTGAAGGCCACAACTGCCGGTATAGCTGCTGCCAGTCCTGATGCCGTAGCAATGAGGGCCTCAGCTATACCGGGGGCCACAACCGCCAAACTGGCAGAACCTTTCATACCTATGGAGCTGAATGAGCTCATAATGCCCCAAACAGTCCCAAATAGGCCAATGAAAGGGGAGGTATTGCCTGTAGTGGCTAAAAAGGTTAGCCCTCTTTCCAAACGAGAGCTTTGAGTGGACAGGACCTTCTTGACAGCCCTCTGCACATTGTCCATAATCGGTTGCTGTGACTGAAGAGCCTTGGTTTCATCAGGATTACCTTGGAGCGTCCTAGATCGGTTAAATTCTGCGTAACCAGCCCTGAAAATTTGGGCTAATGGGCTGAAACTGAATATCTTGGTCTCCAAATATACCTTACTTATCTCTCGGCTAGAGGAGAAAAGCTCCAAGAATCTTTCGTTTTCATCCCTGAACTTCCTAAGCAATCTTAATTTCATGAAGATTATGGTCCACGAACAGAGGGAGAAGAAGAACAGGAGCAAGAGCACAAACTTTACCATCGGGCCAGCTTGAAATACCATCTGAACAATATCAGTTGTAAAGGGATCTGACCCTAGAGTTTGCAAAGCGTATACCATTAGATATACTTTTACCTCTGATTAATAGTAATTAACTATCATTATATATTACTTAAAATAAAGTATAAAAGTCAACTTAAATGAACATACCAGGATTGCAGCATTTTTTTTCTTTTCTATCCCTGGCTCTTATGATATTTTATAGGGCCACCTTAGAATTTCGTAAATGTCTTGAATATGTTTTTTTTGAGGGGTCCCTTTTGTTGTTAAGAGACGGAAGAATGCACGAAAACTACATATCCCCCCTCCTTCCTGAAGGCAGGACGAGAAGATGCCTTGCTTGTGGAACCGAGGATATTAAGCCGGCAAGACGTTATTGTTCAAGGCAATGCAGACAGAGGCTAATGTGGACCCTTTCCCTGTCTAACGGGTTGCTCATGACTCTCAATACACGATATGCAGCCTTTTCATTTACCGAACACTACGTTGCCCTTGATGTGATGCCCACCTGGTCAAACAGGATATCAAGGTTTATCTATGAAAGAAAATCAGGTTATTCCCCTGCTAATGCCCTTAAGGAGCTAATCCTTGAGGCTGGCGAGGAGTGGTACAAAAAACGGAGTAGGCGGATTTCTCGTAGTTTTTCATCCCAGTCGGTTCTTGAAGAAAAGGCCCAACACAATATTAACCCCGATTCCATTAAGCCGAATACAAACAGAATCCCAAAACTATCCGCTGACCAGAAAAAGGCCCTCAGGCATCTTAGCATAAACATAGACCGTTTGGCCTTTGGGGATTATGTCAGGGAGATTAAAAAAGCCTACAGGGAAATGGCGAAAGTTCATCATCCTGATAAAGGTGGTGACGGCGATAGGTTTAAGGAAATAAACAGGGCCCATGAACTTATGATACAATGGACAGAAGATCCCAAATTCCAATCAAACAATGCATTGCCCGGATGTTGGTCTTACAATGGTTACAAAAACAGATGGTCACCCCCTTTATGGTAATAAACCTGCCCGTCATGGTCCTTTAAGGGTGAGGGGTGTTCGGGGGAAGGTGATGATCTTGGAGCCACCGGGCGGGGTCGAACCGCCGACATCCTCATTACGAGTGAGGTGCTCTGCCATCTGAGCTACGGTGGCCTTTTTGTCTTATATTTATACGTTTTTTGACCCAGAGTCCACCTTTTTGTGCCCTATTAAAAAACCAGGTACAGGGCAAATTTACTAAAAAAGCAGATTATGTAAGGATAAGACCGGTGAAGAGGCCAAAGGACTACCTCATATTCCCACTAGATGTACCAACCTATGAGGAGGCAATCCAGTGTGTAGAAACCCTAAAGGATCATGTAGGCGTTTTCAAGGTCGGCCTGGAACTCTTTGTCAGTGTCGGGCCGAAGATCCTGAAGGCAATCAGAGAGAGAAGCGCGGCAGGCATATTTCTTGATCTAAAGTTTCATGATATACCTGCCACTGTGAAGAATGCCTTTCTCGCAGCAAGCGCCTACGGGGTAACATTTGCGACCGTACACTGTGATGAGGGAAAGGGTCTTCTCCGCTCCGTTGTTGAAAACAACCCTTCGGGCACCAAGATATTAGCCGTCACCGTGCTTACAAGCCTCGAAAGCAAGGATTTGAAGGACTTAGGCTACATCGATAAATACGTTAAGGATATCACAGAATTGGTCATGCTGAAGGCCAGGATGGCCAAGGAGGCTGGCTGTTCCGGTGTTGTTTGCTCTGGCCTGGAGGTCGAAAAAGTTAAGGCTGAGCTCGGAAGGGATTTTCTCGTTGTTACCCCTGGTATCAGGCCCACATGGTCTCTGGTAGGAGAGGATGATCAAAAGAGAATTATCACCCCGTATCAAGCAATAAAAGGGGGAGCCGATTACATAGTGGTGGGCAGGCCTATACGGAGTGCCGAAAAACCGATTGAGGCTACAAAAAGGGTCCTGGATGAGATCGAGATGGCAATCTCGGAGTAAATGCCTGGCCAATCCCTTAGCTCAGGAATCCTGCCGCGCCTCTTAAAGCAATACATGGAAATCATCTTACAACACATCGCTGGACAAAACCCTCCATTATCTCCTTGTAAGAATTGATTTCTTCATCAGAGCAACCGCGCATATCTAAGAATTGATCATCTAATGCCTTGGAGGGGACAAACCTCTGCAAGACATATAAACGGGAATCTTTTATTAACTGGCCGATCTTATATAAATCATCCTTTTCAAATCCGCCCCAGGACGCAACAACAGTTGTCCTGAATTCATAGTCCAATCCTGAATCCATAATCAGGCTGATACTGTCAAGAATCTTGGTCTTTTCTATCTTTCTCCTAATCACATATTCATACTTATCCAGAGATGTCTTTATATCCATGGCAATGTAGTCTACGGATCTAGATTGTATTATCCTTTCCAGCTTTGAGGGAAAACTCCCATTGGTATCCAATTTAATCAGATATCCCAGCCCCTTTACCGCCGATAAGAAATTCTCTAACTCACCTTGCAAAAGAGGTTCTCCGCCGGTTATTGTCACAGCATCAAGCTTTCCCTTCCGGCTATCCAAAAACGACAATATCTCTTCCTCTTCTAGCCCGCCCGCAGCAAACCTCTTCCGCCGAAGGCTGACAAGCTCTGGATTGTGGCAATAGGGACATCTGAAATTGCACCCCTGAGCAAAAACAATAGCACAGATTTTGTCTGGATAATCGATGAGAGAAAATCTCTGAAAGCCCCCGATAATCATATCTCAAATCTTGAACATCTTTCTTCTTCCAAATTCCTCTTGCTTTCCCCTGTTCCACTGCTTTACAGGCCTGAGATACCCAACAACCCTGGAATAAACCTCACATTCAGCACCACATTTCTCGCATACCCCATGTTCTCCACTTAAATATCCATGAACAGGACACACACTAAATGTGGGGGTGATGGTAAAATAAGGAAGATGATAATTCTCACAGATCTTTCGTACCAACGATTTGACGCTACGGGGATTAGAAATCCTCTCACCTGCATAGATGTGCAGTACCGTTCCCCCTGTATATCTCTGCTGGATATCATCCTGCAAATCAAGGGCCTCAAAAACATCATCCGTGAAGTTAACTGGTAGATGGGTAGAATTGGTATAGAAACATTGAACCCCCGGTGCGTGGCCTGCAGATATCATGTCAGGGTATCTTTCCCTATCAATCTTTGCCAAACTGTAGGACGTTCCCTCCGCGGGTGTAGCTTCAAGGTTATAATTATTTCCCGTCTCCTTCTGAAAATCTATCAACACTTCCCTCATAAAATCCAAGACCCTTGTGGCAAATCCCTTCCCCTCTTTGTCACCAACAGTCTTACCGAGTAAGTTCTGGCAGGCCTCATTCATTCCAACAAGCCCAATAGTCGAAAAGTGATTCTTCCAGTATTCATTAAACCTCGTCTTTACATTCCTTAGGTAATACTTTGTATATGGATAAAGACCCCCATCTGTGAATCTTTCCAGAACTTTTCTCTTTATCTCCAAACTTTCTCTAGCCAGGATCATCAAATGTTTGAGTCGCCTGAAAAACTCATCCTCACTACTGCTTAGATAACCTATCCTTGGCATATTAATTGTCACAACACCTATAGAGCCTGTTAAAGGATTTGAACCAAAGAGTCCGCCTCCTCTCTTTTCCAACTGGCGATTATCTATTCGCAACCTGCAACACATGCTTCTCGCGTCCTCCGGGTTCATGTCTGAATTCACAAAATTGGAAAAATAGGGGACCCCATACTTGGCCGTCATCTCCCATAGATCATCGAGAATGGAATTTTCCCAGTCAAATTCCCTTGTAATATTGTATGTTGGAATGGGGAAGGTGAAGACCCTCCCTCTGGCATCCCCCTCTGCCATTACCTCTAAGAATGCCTTGTTAAACAAATCCATCTCTTTCTGAAAATCTCTATAGGTAGTATTTTGTGCTTTACCTCCGATAATGACACATTGGTCTGCATAGTATTCAGGCACAGTAAGATCCAGTGTGACATTCGTAAAAGGGGTCTGAAACCCAACCCGTGTCGGCACATTGATATTAAAAATAAACTCCTGTAAGGCCTGTTTTACCCCCATATAATTCAATCCATCGAATCTTACAAAAGGTGCCAGCAAGGTATCAAAATTCGAGAATGCCTGGGCACCTGCCGCCTCTCCTTGAAGTGTATAAAAGAAATTTACGATCTGCCCCAATGCACTCCTGAGGTGTCTGGCAGGCTTACTTTCTACCTTTCCCCATACCCCTCTGAATCCCTCAACTAACAGGTCAAAAAGATCCCAACCCACACAGTAGACAGACAGAAGGTTTAAATCATGAATGTGAAAATCACCTTCTATATTTGCCTCCCTTATCTCCGGAGAGTAGATTTCATTCAACCAGTAGATCTTGCTAACCTCTGAGAAAACGTAGTTATTCAACCCCTGAAGAGAGAACGCCATATTGCTGTTCTCATTAACCCTCCAGTCCGTTCTCTTTAGATATTGATCCACCAATTCCACGCTTGCCTTATTGGTAATCTCTCTAATTCTCGCGTGCTGGTCCCTGTAGATAATATAGGCCTTGGCAGTTTTGCGATACGTAGAGGAAAGTAACACCTCCTCTACAATATCCTGAATTTCCTCTACTGTTGGGGCCTTTTCACCAATTACCTGCTGGGCTAAATCTAAAACCTTGATAGTAAGCCTTTTAGCAACCTTTTCATCAAACTCCTTTGTTGCCTTTCCAGCCCTGGTTATGGCATTGGTAATCTTTTTGGCCTCAAAGGCCACTGTTGTGCCGTCTCTTTTTTCTATCTCTGTAAACATAGCGCCTACTCTCCATATATGTCTTCATCCGCCGCAGGCGGGTTTAATAAATCCTACAATTCTCTCGGTCCCATCCAACCCCCCATAGGCGGACTAGATCGGCAAGAATAGTTTTATTTCTGGTCAGAGCTGTCTCTGGAACATAATGCAAGCGCCCCCTAATGGGTAGCCATTACAAGGTGAGATTAGGCGCAGCCGGTAAAAGAGGCCAGCCTTTCAGGCCATTCCGTGGCATTTTCCACAAGATGTTGTGTCAGACTATAATTGATATCCAATATAAAGTCAACACAGAAAAAACTGCCATGAACCAGTCGAATGCATTTTTCTGTATATCACTTTCCTTTAAGGGTTTCGAGGCGCCTACAGGTGTCAGTGTTGATGATTAAAAAGACAGAGAAGGGGTAAAGATTTCCCTTGACTTTCATTTATCATTTCATTAAAGACCTTAATATACGTTCAGGTGCTCGATAGGAGCTTAATAGGGAACCCTGTTAAAGTCGGGGATGGGCCCGCCGCTGTAACCCCGCCCTTTTCTTGCTTGATAAGAAAGGGGAACCTTTTTAGCAGTTTTATGCCACTGTTCCATTAAGTCGGGATGGGAAGGCAGCTAAAAGGGCGGGGAAGTCAGAAGACCTGCCTGAATGTAAGGCCTAACCTTCGCGGACTGGGTTTAGCCTAAAGATCTCGAGGATAAAAAAGGGAAATCCCCGGATCGATTCAATTCGGTCCGGGGATTTTTTTCTCTGGACCTGGAAGGCAGTTCAAAAACTTAGGAAAGGAGGATCAAATGGTGAAACAGTGGGGGGTTATTCTGTTGTTTGGACTGGTCTCTCTGGGCCTTATGCTTAATAGTGCTTATGCTGCAGGAAACGAAGAACACGTTACATTAGAAACTATAGTGGTTACAGGGACAAGGGCTGAAAGGAGAATAGAAAGGGTGCCAGCCAATGTCACGGTGATCGACGAGGAGGACATCAAAAACTCCAACGCAAAGACCGTGGTGGACGTTCTTCGCTCTGAAGAAGGAATCGTTGTGAGAGACCTCCTAGGCAATGGGAAGCGTTCTCAGGTCGACCTGCGTGGATTCGGAGAGACTGGTCCTTACAACACTCTGGTTCTGGTGGACGGCCGCCGTGTAAATGAGATTGACCTCAGCGGGATAGATTGGGCGCAGATTCCCCTCGAGCAGATCGAGCGGATAGAAGTCGTTCGAGGGACCGGGACCGTGCTTTATGGCGACAATGCCGTGGGAGGCGTAATCAACATCATCACCAAGATCCCACCAAAGAGATTAACCTTTAGCGCGGGAACAATTGCCGGGAGTTATGGGCGAAACAAAGAGCAGATCTCTATCAGCGGTGGGCGTGAGAATATGGGGGCGGCCCTATTTGCTAGCTATGACTCCACCGAAGGGTACAGGAACAATGGAGAATTCCGGGCAAAGGATGTAGGAGGAAAAATTGTCTTTGATGCCACTGAATTCCTAAGCCTGAACTTGAGCGGGTCCTATCATTCTGATGACTATGGCCTTCCAGGTTCCCTTACAGGGGAGGAGGTAGCTATTGATCGAAGAGCCACCACGAGTCCTTTAGATGAAGCTGAAAGCACGGATCAGTACCTCAAACTAGGGTTCGATCTGGACCTCGGTAAACAAGGCGGTATTGTTGCCGATTTTTCCTACAGAGATCGAGAAACTGAGGCACAGTTCCCCGATCCTTTATTCCCGTCCGCAACAGAAGGTGAGACACAGACCTGGGGCATCACTCCTCGGTACGTTTGGCGCGGAGAGATCTCTAACCATGCCAACATGCTCATCGCAGGTATTGATTTCTACCGGTCTGAACAGGACTTGAAGGCATTTTCCGGCTCCTTCACTCCAATTGCTGTGCTGTCCGGCCTTGCCGACATTAAGAGGGACTCTCATGGGATCTATTTCGCTAATGAATTCTCCCTATTGGAAAGTCTCATTCTCTCGGTAGGGGCTAGACGTGAGCAGGTTAAATACGATCTCAGTCAGCAGGATCTGGCATTCGGTCTTGCTCCCCTGGACGCTACTGTGACCGAGCGGGAGAATGCCTACAGTGCGGGACTCACTTTCCTGTATAGCGGTAAATCTTCTGTTTTTGCACGGACCAACCGAAGCCTTCGTTTTCCCCTCACAGACGAAGTGGTTATTTTTGACTACGTTGCTGGAAGGCTTCGGGTGAATTCAGATCTCAAGCCCCAAACGGGAAAACACTATGAGGTTGGGTTAAGGCATTACGTTACACCGGATATCCAGGGGAGTGTTACCCTTTTTCGCGCGGAGATCGATGACGAAATTTTCTATAACCCGAGCACATTCACCAACGAAAATCACCCGGAAACCCTCCACCAAGGCGTTGAGCTCGGAACCAAGGCAGACCTCTTCAAGAAGTTAACCCTCTTTGGAAACTATACCTATGAAAAGGCAAGGTTCGAAAAAAACCCGTATAAAGATAATGACATCCCGGCTGTGCCGAGGCACAAGGCCAATGTGGGATTCCGAATCCATGATTTTGTTCAGGGCCTTATCTTTGCTGCGGATTACAACTATGTGGGCTCCAGCTATGCCATCAGTGACCAAGCGAACGACTTTGAAAAACTGAAGGAACACTACACGATCAATACGAGACTTTCTTATGAATGGAAAATGCTCAAAGCCTTTGCCGGGGTCAATAATATTACAAATCAAAAGTATTCCGATTATTCGGTGATGGACACATTCTTAACAAGACGCAACTTCTATCCAGCCCCCGAAAGAAACTGGCTTGCCGGACTTAAGATTGCCTTTTAAAAGTAATCGCGAGAGAAAAGTCTCCGTATCGCTAAAGAGGCACTGCTACCCCTGAGGTATCAACGAAAGGTTGAAGATGGCCATCTCGCCCAGAACATGGATGGTGATGGGATCCATCAGTCTTCCCTACACCTCATAGGCGCCAACAAAGACAATCCCTCCCACTAGTTGGGTTATAAGGACTACGCGATTACATGGGCTGGTCAGTACAGAAATCACTGTGCATCAGGACCACCGCGACGCCCAGAATGATCATCGGCACGTATCTTAACTAAACCTCAAAATATTTAAAGTACATACATTCCAGCAGGTGAAATTAACTGATGTCCCCCATCCTCTCCGCCGCTAATATTCCCGCTATGTAATGGCTGTCAATATGCAAAAAAGGGGGCGACTCCGTTTTTATGGAATGTAACTTGGGGTGCATCTCCGAGTATACCCAATATCCCTTTCGTAAAGATATGACAAGAGCAGTTAGAAAATCTCGCAGAAAAATCATTGATGAAATGATATACTTTGTTGGTGCACTCAAAGTCAAAGGACTAGAGGCGAATCCGCCTTCAGAAAGAAGGGCATCTAAACATGGAATGCTCAAGTGGCTAGAAAGAAAAAAGAGAGAAAATATGGTAAACAAAGAGACTTGATTCGTTCAGCAACTAAAGGGGATTGTAATTTTATTCGCAAACTTTCAGGTGAAGTCTTTTCCGTATTCGGTGACTATAGTGAGATTATACCCCAGTGGTTTGTAAATCCGGATGTAATTACCGTTACGTATGTCAAAAATGGACATCCAGTGGGCTTTGCCATGCTTTATGTTCTTACCGGGGAAATACTGGCCATAGCAGTGCCTCCCAGACATCAAAGGAGGAGAATCGGCTCTGCTCTGCTCAACCATATAGAGTGCCTCGCTAGCCAGCTTGGCCTAAGAAGACTTTCACTCCATACCGCCAAGGAGAACAATGTAGCTCATCTGTTTTTCCAGAAGGCTGGCTTTGAGGTTATTGGGACTCAAGAAAACTATTATCCCAGAGGCCAGCCAGCCCTAATAATCTCTAAACACATCGGTCTTCTCCCCTGCACGCGTTCATAAAAGAGGGGGGCTACGCGCCCCCCTCTTTGTATCTGACCCGTCAAACGTTCAAAATGGAGTTGCTATCCCTTTAACCTAGCCCCCGATGAGTTTCACTATATTCATAAGCACGAAGAAGCCAAAGAAGATGCAGGACAGAGCTATAATCACCTGCCTCCACATGGGGGCTCGCACCTCCTTGGGCAGGAAGAGATGCTGGGCCACCAGGATGTGGACCCCTGAGACCACGAAGATGACTGCTGCCATATTTGCCCCGATGACCAGCAGGGCGAAGGGCTTCGCCAGGTTGATGGCTATGCATCCCCAGATGACAAAGATGGCGAGTATGGCGTAATAGATATAACGCACATCGCCCACGCGGCGCACTCGCTCACTACCGGTCCATAGGTGGTCGGTGACCACCCGCGTGAACCCGTCTACAATGCTCAATTGGGTACCAAACAGGACCCAGAATCCGGTGATCAGGGTCAGAAACCACATGATACGACCGATCTTCTGCGCCAGGTAATCTGCCTGGTATGCACCAGCCGCTAGCCCAGCTATGTCTGTACCATGGGGGATTATCCCATAGGCGCATACCACGCACAAGTACATCCCTACAACGCACCCGATGCCGAAGAGGACACCCTGATCTATCCACAGGTACTTCCACCACTGCCCCCAGGCGCTCATGTTCTTCTCGTTGGGCTCAAACACGCTCCCCACATGGGCGAGCTTTACCTCTTTCCCTGCCACTGCGCTGGGGATAAACCCGATGACCTTACCCATGCCGAAGCCTTTGTCCCGCATCCAGTTAGTAATCCAGCAGTTGCCTATACCTCCTGCCCCAGAGTAAGCTGCAAAGGCACCCATGAGAGCCCAATCCACACCTGTGGGCCCCCTTGGAATGGAGCCAAACTTTAAGAACCCTCCTGCCACATCCACCCATGCCCTTCCGGGCACAAAGAATATATCGACAATTAAGAGGTAGCCGACAATCCATATAACCATAGCCCAGGCTACTTTCTCGAGCGTGCGCTCTATACGGCCGCCGAAAAGGACTACGACTATACAGGCGAAGAACAGTAAATAACCAAGCATAAGCATTGTGCGTTGGTCAGCAGCCACGGCCGCATCAGGCAAATGGCCATACAGGGCCCCAAAAAGGCATGCTGCTCCCGCCGCTGCCCAGCCGGGCCATCCTACGTGGAGGATAGCGAGCAGGGGATAAAGCCATCCCCAGAGCTTCGGCCCGGGCTTGGTCCTCATGAAACCGGTAAGCACCGGCTCACCCGTATACATGGTGTACCGGGCGAATTCCTGATTGAGGAAAACCTGGAAAAAGACCGACACGATGACGATCCACATCACAGCAGTCCCGTACTTGACCGCAGCGGTGGGACCCATCAACCACTCGCCGCTGCCGATTGACATGCTCAAGGCAATGGTTCCCGGGCCTATGACCGCCATGACATTGCGGAAACTGAATTTTGGTGGTGCCGGCAAATCGGCGACATTCCAAGGCTTCAGTCTCCCACTTGGCATCTTTGGAGTTTCCATCTCACGCCCTCCTTTCTAAAGGTTCTTTCTCTCCCCGATCCTAGCCTACCCAGTCCACTGCTGTTGGCTCCCCACCCCTCGCGAAGACAGTGGTTTTGGCTAGTCAAAAAAATACTGGCATCTCCTGGAAAATCGCCACCATTGCTTGCCACAGAGCGGGGGTTAAAGGACAAATAAATTGGGCGCATATTATTTTAATATCTGATGCTTGTCAACCCAAAAATCGGTTATGTCGTAAAAAAGATGAAATAGGTTAGCGCTAAAGGATTCGTCGGGTGGGCCAATGAAGGCACTGGCCGATTGAGGAGGGGATCAACATAAGGAAGCATTCAAAAGGATAGGCTGCTGTGACCCGCCCTGCTGACCACATATTGCAGGGCGGATCACCGCAATTGTTGAGCAGTTTTCCCCGCCTATTCCTCTAGCTCTGGTAACTTCAGTCCCTCGAAGTAGAAGACCCTGGTACTTCCTCCTGAACCTTCCTTGATATAAGGCATGGTCATGAAGAAGACGTATCCTCTGGTGTTTATTGCCATGGGCAACTGAAAGCCCATGTTCTCACAGTTCCAGACCCCGTTGCCACAGAGGATCAC
>DAOVGH010000081.1 GCA_030672485.1 Desulfobacterales bacterium
AGTAAACTCTGGGAGTTGAATCGATTTGCTTCCCTAGCAGATACGATAAGTGAAAAATTGGGTGCAGAGGTTATTTTCACCGGAAGTGAAAGCGACAAGGCAGCAATAGACAATATTCTGTCAGGGATGAAAACCAAGCCATTGAACTTGGCCGGAAAGACGACCCTGAAGGACTTGGCTTACCTTTATCAGAGGTGTGCTGTCGTTATCTCTACTGATACTGGCCCCATGCATGTAGCAGCAGCTATGGATTCACCTGTAATAGTATCCCTTTTGGCCCAACGTCTCCTTTTAGAACTGGACCTTATGGAGCAAAACACAGGGTTATTAGGGCTGGGATTGAATGTAGCCCATGCTTCAAAAAGAGATGTGAGGATATGTCATGCATGAGGAAAATCACTGTGGATATGGTTTTTAACACGGTCAAGGAAGTTATAAGTGCCTAAAGTGCCTAAAGTTAAAAACTTAAAAAAGATATGATGGATAATACAGCGCGAAAGAACTTGAAAAGCGGACAAAGAAGATTGCACTCAAACTTTAGCTCACTTTAAACCCTGGCCCAGTCCTGGCCTATAGGCTTAATAGACTGGTTCGAACACGTCCTGGCTTATAGACTTAGCAGGCTGATTAGAGAACATAGCACCAGGGCGGGCTTTAGGCACTTTAGCTCACTTTAAACTTGAGGAGGGATGAATATGGCTATCAGCAAGGAGTTGCTGGACATCTTGGTATGTCCGAAGTGTAAAGGCGACATCTACCTGACCCCAGCAGGAGATGGTCTTATATGTGATAAGTGTAAGCTCTTATATGAGATCAAGGATGATATACCCGTTATGCTCATAGATGAGGCTAAGAAAGTAGAAGAGGATTGATTGGACATCTCCATCATTGTTGTCAGCTACAATACAAAAGAACTCCTGCTTGGTTGTCTGGCCTCCATATTTGAAACGATTAAAGGGATATCCTTTGAGGTGTGGGTTGTGGATAATAACTCCACTGACGGAACGGTGGAGGCCGTAAGGGAACAATATCCTGATATCAACACAATCAAAAATAGGGAGAACGTAGGTTTCGCTGCTGCAAATAACCAGGCCTTAAGGCAGATGAATGGACAGTATGCCCTGTTGCTTAATACTGATACTGTATTGACCAATGGAGCTGTAAAAGGGCTTTACGATTTCATGGAAGGTACTCCTGAGGCAGGTATGGCATGTGGGCAGTTGTTGAATCGGGATGGATCAAGACAAAACTCCATTGCCAATTTTCCCACATTACCAACTCTTTTTTGTAATGAGACTGTCTTAAGGATCTTAATGCCTGAGAGGTTTCCAAGCAAGAGAATGGAATACATATCGCCTCTCAAGGTAGATTCCTGTATTGGTGCCTGTTTGATGGTTCGAAAAGAGGCTGTGGATGATGTAGGGTTTTTTGACGAACAATATTTCTTTTTCTTTGAAGAGACTGACTGGGCTTACAGGATGAAGCTTGGTGGCTGGCCAGCATATTTTGTACCAACGGCAAAAATATTTCATGCTCAGGGAAAGGCAGTGGGAAATAGTTTGGACTCAAGGATTATGTTTTACAGATCCAGGTATGTCTTTCTTAAAAAGTGGCATCCCCACTCCTATCCTTTATTCTATGCAGTCATTTTTCTGAGGTTACTAGTCAACACATTTCTCTCTTTTATGGGGCTGTTATTTACCCTCGGCCTCAAGGATTCGATAAAGAAAAGATTCATTACCTATGTCAAGTTAATTATCTGGCATCTACTGGGATGCCAGGAAAGGGCTACAACATAGAGCCAATGTTGGTAAAAGGTAGTAGTCTATCACTGGACGGCATTAAGAGGATACTGTTGATACAGTTGGGGGATATAGGGGATGTAGTGCTTACTACGCCCACCATAAAGGTATTAAAAGAAAATCATCCGGGTGGTGAGATCTTTGTTCTTGTAAGGAGGTATGCCAGGGAATTGATTGAAGACTGCCCATGGGTGGATGGCGTGATCTCGGTAGACAAGGATAAGAGAAAGTTTAGAGATGAGATCGTTTACCAAAGAGACTTGCTTTTGGAGTTGAGGAGGAAGAGGTTTCAATTAGCTGTTGACCTGAGGGCTGGGACCAGGGGCGCTATCCTTTCTTTCTTAAGTGGCGCAAGATTGAGGATAGGAAGGTATAGAGGGGACGGAAAATTGTGGCGGAACAGGCTTTTTACCCATCTCGTCAGACCTGAGAATGAATTGTCCCAGTATTCTACCCTGCACAGCCTCAATCTTTTGACCCCTTTTAACTTGAGGACCAGGAATACGTGTCCGGAGTTGACTGTTACGGAGGATAAAGAAAGAAGTGCAGCAAATATCTTAAGGAAAGCGAATGTGCCCCTTGATAGGCCGATAATTGCCCTCCATCCATTTTCCCGGTGGAGATACAAGGAATGGCCGATTAGAAATCATGTCGCATTAATCAATCATATGGGCTCACGGTATCGGGTGTCTACAGTAGTAACGGGTTCATCTGATGAAAAGGATAGAGCGGCCGAGATTGTTGGGGGAGCCGGTGTAGATGCCTATAGCCTAGCAGGGAAGACCTCTATTGGTGAGTTGGCAGGTGTCCTCAAGAAGTGTAGGTTGTTGATTGGGATAGACAGTGCTGCCGTGCATATTGCCGCAGCGGTTGGCACACCTACAGTAACCATATTCGGGCCTTCATCTCCCATTAGTTGGGCACCAAGGGGCAGACAGCATAAGGTTGTCTATAAAGATCTCGCCTGTGTACCGTGCAGACGAAAGGGTTGTAATGATAGTGAAGTTAGTCGGTGTCTTGATGAACTGAGCGTAGGGGAAGTAATACCCGTAATCGATAAAGGCCTTGAAGATAGAATGTAGAATTACGTAAGGATGATTCCAGATACACTCTATGATACATTCTGCGTTTAAAGATCTCTTTTCAGATGATAAATACCCTTCTTTCAGAATCGCTATTCTCATAATCCTTTTTGGTTTTGCAATCCG
>DAOVGH010000037.1 GCA_030672485.1 Desulfobacterales bacterium
TAAAGAAATCATGGCATTCTATATACCATCGAGTTTATATTCATACCTGCTCCTACAGAAGCAAACACGGCAATATCCCCTTTTTTCAACTCATAGTTCTCAACCTTGCCTTTAAGCAACAGGTCAAGCAAGGTAGGCAAGGTCGCCACGGAGCTGTTTCCAAGCCAAGATATAATCATAGGCATGACATAAGGTGGTACTTCCTTCTCTCTATATATCCTAAACAGACGCTTCAATATTGCCTCATCCATCTTTGCATTCGCCTGGTGTAAAAGAACCCTTTTTATATCACCAAGGGATAACCCTGCTCTTACAAGACTCTCCTCCACAACTTTCGGAACTGTCCTTAAAGCGTACTGGTACAGCCTATGACCATCCATCTTAAGGAACAATTCATCGCCTTCGTAATCAGGATTATATGATCTACCCATCCGTAGCATGTATGCATGCTCAAGGGTATCAGACCGCGTAGCGTGAGACAGTATTCCAACAGGCTCTCCGCTTGTTATTGCCTCAACTATGGTAGCCCCTGCTCCATCAGCATATATCATGCTGTCCCTGTCATGGGGGTCTGAAACCATGGAAAGAACCTCTGTTCCTATAACAAGAACTCTCTTCGTATCACCTGACTTGAGATAGTAATCAGCCTGTATCATTCCTTGCAGCCAGCCGGGGCACCCAAAGAGAATATCATAAGCTATTGTTTTTGGATTCTCTATCCCTAATTTTTGCTTCACTCTTGAAGCGAGGCTTGGAACAAGATCGGACCTTTTATTTTCTGCCTTCACGTCTCCGAAGTTGTGACCAACAATTATGTAGTCAAGGCCCTCTTTGCTAATCTTTGATGACTCAAGGGCATCCTCTGCTGCACGAAAAGCAATATCAGAGGTAACAAGGTCATCTGTAACATATCTCCTTTCTGCGATACCTGTTATTTTTTCAAACTTCTCTATCATCTCTTCATTTGTGTTGTCGAATTTCTTCCCATCCGGATCATAAAACTCATTTCTAAGAAAATCCTTGTTATGAACCTTTCTTGAGGGCACACAACTACCAGTTCCAGTAATAATAGAATGAATATTCTTGCTCATAGCGGTTTATTTATAATAATCATGTAAATTGTGGGCGCCTAACGTCTTCGGTGCAAGAGAAGTCCCGCAAAGCGGAATTTGGGCGAAGCGCAGCGTAGTCTCTTACACCGCGTTAGGCCATGGTTGCAGTTTACGTACGTTTCATTGCATATAAACCCGTTAGATAGGGTGGAAATCAAGGCGAAAGGAATCCATGTTCCTAGAATACTTGCAAACATTTCAAAACTCTTTCCAACGACGAGAGCGACAAAAAAACATCCATGAAGACCACAAAGCAAAGAAATAGAATCGCCGTTTGCAATGGGGCAGTGTAATTGAACTTCTTGAAGTAAATAAGGAATATCACCACAAAGAAGACAGGAACGGCAACTACATGAATTGTCAGAGTATTTTCTACGGAGGTAACCGCCATGCCAATCCCTATAATCGCTGTGCAAACCGCCCATCCTACAAATGCATGTAATAAGATAGTAATGACCCTCCCAATGTTTATTTTGCCCGTAGTATTTTCCTTATCAAATTAATTGTCAAGTATCCATCTGATATTCCATTGCCTGAACCACAACTTCGCCTGCCGCTGTGCGTGTTTGCCAAGTGCCGAAGGCATTTGTCAGCTCCCTATATTTGTGCGCGAAGGGCAGCTCGGATCAAGTTTTCAGAGGAGTAATGTCCACCTGTGAGCTTGACAAAATGGCTTTCTCCACCGAAAACCTCATCTCGAATAGCGGCTGGCGAGAGTCCTTTTCGCTCAAGATCTTTTGCCCTTCGCGACAAATCTTCAAGGTACTCCCTGCATGATCCGAGGGCCTTGCGGCCGTCCTGCACGATCTTGCCTATTGACGTAAAGAGAATAAGTCTATCGGTTTTGAGACCTTCAAGCTTCCTCATTGACTTTATGTACTCCGATATATCCTCCTCTGGTCGGAGAACCTTAGGTCTTTCACTAACAAAGAGATCTCCGGAGAAGCACCATCCCCTTTCAGGTTCTATTAATGCCACATGCCCTTTACAGTGCCCGGGAGTTTCAATCGCGTTAAAAAGGAAATGAGCGGTTTCTATTGTCTCGGGCAAGCAAGCCACTTCAGTTGGTTCTGGATGGCCCCAGACGATCTCCTGATACTGGTTCAACCTGGGAATTCGGTTGATGAGGGGAATCGCCTCGCGATGTGAAAATATTTGGATGCCAAACCTCTCCTTCAGAAGGTGATTAGCACCAACATGATCCTCATGATGGTGCGTGTTTACCGAGAGCTTGAGATCCTGTCCCTCCAGGAATTTAACCAGCTCCTCAGCGGTATGCACACAGCCGGTATCGATGAGGAGTCCGTCAACAAGGTACGCTGCAACCCAATAAAGCAGTCGTCCCCCGACCTCGCGGCTCATCTTGATTTGGATGACCTCTTCAAAGTGGTTGACCTCAATCATTCGAGGCCTCCTAGCATCTAGTCTTACCCGACAACGGCGGCATGAGGGATAACGTTCCCGGTATTTGCGACGTTTCTGTCACCTTCGACCTTTGACGGATTTAGCTTCAGCAACAAATTCCTATTTCCCGTCACCGGATATCTCTGCTCATTCTTACGTTCGCCATAAATCCATTTTTTGCAGAAACATCTTTAGCATTTTATTTGCTTAAACACAATTCCTTAGCCCCTTAGATTGACATGAATTCCTTAATCGGTTAGAAAATGGTGCAGGGTATTTAAATCCAGAAATGGGCGCTCAATGGAAAAAGAGGATGGTCTTGGTTTGATTCAGATCTATACGGGGGATGGAAAGGGAAAGACAACTGCGGCCCTTGGTCTGGCTATGAGGGCTGCCGGGCATGATTTCAAGATTGCCATTATTCAGTTTATGAAGATATGGAATTATGGAGAGATAAAAAGCCTCAGGAGGCTTGGCATTGATCTTTTTCGCTATGGAACAAGAGAATTTGTTGACCCGAAAAATCCATCGCCCATAGACTTTGACCAGGCCCGTAGAGCACTGTCCAAGGCCGAAGAGCTTATGAGAAAAGGTGATTACGATGTCCTCATTTTAGATGAGATCAATGTGGCTGTTGATTTCAATCTGATAGCCTTGAAAAGGGTAGTTGATCTTTTAGATAAAAAACCACATAATCTTGAACTGGTTCTTACCGGACGAAACTGCCCCCAGGAGCTCATTGAAAGGGCTGACCTTGTGTCCATTATAGATGAGATCAAGCACCCTTACAAAAAGGGCGTAGAGGCGAGAAAGGGGATTGAATTTTAATTGAGGGAGGCTGAGAAATGTTCATCACCCTAATGAGAAAGCATAGCAAATCCATCATGATTAAGGTAATGGTTGGCCTCATTGCCGTTGTCTTCATCTTTTGGGGGATATATTCATTCCGGGAGAGCCCTGGTTCAAAGATGGCCTATGTTAATGGCGATTTGATCACGGGCCAGGAATATGAAGCGGTCTATCGGGATATGCGCGATGCATTACAGAAACAGTACAGAGAATACTGGAACGATAATCTCATAAAGGTATTTCACCTCAGGAAGAGGGCGCTGGATAGCCTGATAGAGAAGAGATTAATCAGCCAGGAGGCAGCCAGGCTCGGACTGAAGATTACGGATGACGAGGTATCCAATGCTATTCTTGCCCACCCTGCCTTTCAAGTGAATGGCGAGTTTGATGAGGGTAGGTATAGGTCTCTCTTGAGGTATAATAGGATGGAGCCGGAGGACTTTGAATCAGGGATAAAATTGGAATTGCTCGGGCAAAAGGTCCACCAGTTTATCAAATGCTTTTTCCCAATGACAGACATGGAGGTCATGGATTACTACACCCACAAAAAAGAGAAGATCAATATTGATTTTGTCTCCTTCAGTCCAGGGGATTTTAAGGAAAAAATAGAGGTAAAACAAGATGAGAAGGAGGCCTATTTTAAGGAAAACAAGGAGAGATACACGATTCCAGAGAGGATAAAAATAGCCTACCTTGCCCTGGACCCGGCTGATTTCGTGGACAAGGTGGCTATTACAGAAGAAGAGATATCAGACTACTATGAATTGAATCAAGAAGGGTTTAAAGATCCGAAACAAATCAAGGCACGGCATATCCTGCTCAAGGTATCGCCGAGTGCATCTGAATCAGAAGAGGCAGAGGCAAAAGAGAGGGCACTTGCTATATTGAAAAGGGCACGAGATGGAGAGGATTTTTCAGAACTGGCCGGAAAATACTCCCAAGGCCCTACTGCTTCAAAAGGAGGGGATCTCGGCTATTTTACAAGGGGCGAAATGGCTAAGCCCTTTGAAGAACTGGCATTTGGTCTTCAATCAGGAGAGCTCGGCGGACCAGTAAGAACCAAGTTCGGCTGGCACATAATCAAGGTTGATGATATTAAGGATGCCACTATCAAAACACTTGCCGATGTTCGGGATCAGATAGTAGCCACTTTACAGGAGGATATAGGCCGGGACCTGGCGCATGAACGGAGCCTGAGTCTGATAGATCAAATGCCATACGATGTTGATTTAGCCTCCTATGCTGCCCAACATGGGCTTACGGTGAATGAGAGCGATTATTTTCCTAAAGAAGGGCCCATTCCAGGACTGGGAGGGGATGAAAGGCTCAAGGAATCTATCCTCTCCTTGGCGAAGGGGGAGATAGGTGAGGTCATCGAACATAAGGGTAAATTCTATATCATCCAGGTTGTTGACAGCAAGGATTCCTATATTCCGAAGATGAGTGAGGTCTCCGATCAATTACAGAAGGACTTCATAGATCATCTATCTCTCGTTGCTGCTAAAAATGAGGCGGATCATTACCTTGAGGAATTAAGGGGGGGTGCTGATTGGTCTGAACTGGCTAAAAGGGAGAGCCTAAAGACAGATGAGACAGGCTTCTTTGCCAGAGGAGGGAGCATACCCAAAATCGGCTATGCACCATCACTACATGAGGCCGCCTTTTCCCTCTCCTCCCAAAAGAGATACCCGCATCAGGTTTTTGAGGTTAATGAGAAAGCCTATATTATCAGATGGCTCGATAAAAAGGGCATCAATAGAGAGGCTTTTGATAGAGAAAAGAAGTCCTTTGAACAGGCACTCCTTTTATCAAAGGAGAGAAGGATCTCCCATGCCTGGCTTCAATCCTTAAAGGGCAAGGCAGAGATAAAGATTGTAACCCCTGTTGAATGAACCCCGTTAAAAGGATATGGCTTTAAACGCCGCCCTCGATGAGGAATTAAGATTTTATTCATCTCCGACATAGATTGCGAATCTTTCTAACGGGGTGAAAACATAGACCCACGTCTTGAATGCTTTCTCCTTGACATAACGCGGGAATAAATGTTTATTCCCATTGTCTTTCTACACTAAGGAAAAAAGGAGAATAGAAAGGTGAGGCCCTTAAAGAACACTCTAACGATCTTAATTATCGTACCCCTTGTTTTTCTTAT
>DAOVGH010000029.1 GCA_030672485.1 Desulfobacterales bacterium
TCAGGGGTTCAACCCGAACCGAACCATTGTACATGCGGAGAGCCCTCAACTGGCTCAGGAAAAACCCGGGTTTAACGGTACAAAGTTAAACAAACAACCATTGAACCGTGAACCCGGAACTTTGAACCTGAGTAGTTACCATATACTAGACTTGGAGAAGAGGCCACAAACTGCGTTATGCCGATAATCATTTGATACAATAATAAAACATGGCCTCATCGAGAGATCACCTTTCTAAGATAACACATTTTTCTGTTCTTTCTCTACTCATTTTTTCCACAAAAGCCATTGGATCGCCATGAAAACGCCTCTTTCCTGGTCTTGGGGAGAAGGTGGTCGCCACCCAGAATATTGGAGCAGGCCAGACAATCTCACGGCCGCATATAGTGGCATTTATCACTGACGCCTTAAGTCTATCCCCAGCGGGTAGGGTACTGGACATAGGAACAGGCTCAGGTTAGCAGGCCCGTATTCTGGGGGAGGCTGCGAGGGAGGTTTATACAATGGAGATGAGGCCTCAATGGAGATGAAGCCTCGGCCGGATGAGACAGCTCGTCATGGTTCGATAATTACCTTGATTGAATCCTGAGCCTTTTCAACAAGGGCGAATCCTTCCCCTGCCCTGGCGAGTGGAAAACGATGGGTTATCATATCCTTTACAATAATATTCTTTGACCTGATCAACTCCATTGCCTCGCTTATATCCGAGGGAGAGCCGGCATAACAGGTGGTAATTGTTATGCCGTCATGCCAGATATCATATAAGGGCATGGCAATATCGATGTCGGGCTGTGTAGGGGCGAAAATAAGGACAGTCCCCCCTCTATCAACGGTTTCCCAGGCCATATGAATTGCCTCTGTAACCCCAGCAGCAACTATTACCATGTCAGCCAGACGTCCATTATTGACGCCTTTAAGATGCTCTGGAATGTTATTGCCGGCCAGAATAGCTGCCTTTGCCCCGAATCGTTCGGCGAATACCAGCCGGTTTTTGTTTATGTCAGTCACCACCACGGAGCTTGCCCCCGAGGCCCTGGCCAGTTTAAGATGGAGCAATCCCGCAATCCCTCCCCCTATTATAAAGACTGTCTGGCCTGGCCGTAGGTGAGCAGTTTTTTGACCCCTCAGGACACAGGCCAAAGGCTCAATAAACGTTCCCTCTTCATAGGAGACTTCGTCGGGTAGAAGGAATACCCCCCGATCAACATTGATTCCTGGCACCCCGATGAATTCGGCAAATCCTCCGGGGTCAAAGTTTGTTTTTCTCAAGGTATCGCATACTGTATGGTGACCATTTAGGCAATAACGGCAAGTGTTACAGGGGACATGGTGGGATACAAAGACCCGATCACCCACTTTAAATGTCTCAACATTCTTTCCTGCCTCAACTATCTTTCCCGTCATCTCATGGCCGAGCACAATGGGGGCCTTTTTTAGTCTGTACCATTCCAGGACATCACTACCACATATCCCACATGCATGCATTTGGACCAAGAGCTCATCCGCTCCTATTTTGGGTACCGGGATTTCTTCCAACCTTATATCCCTGTTATTGTAATACCTTGCGCATTTCATAGGGTTTGTCACTTATCACTTGTCGTTTGTCAGTGCATACTCCTTACTGCTTACTGCTCAGTTCCTCGAAGAGTTCCTGGGCCTCTCTTGGTGTTGAATTTCTATGAATAATGGCGTTTAGCGCCCTCATCATGGGAACTGGATGTGGGTTCTGCCAGACATTCCTGCCCAGGTTAATCCCTATTGCTCCCTTTTGAAGGCCATCATAGACAAATTCAAACACCTCGAACTCTGTCTCACATTTCGGGCCACCTGCAATAACAATAGGAACAGGACAACCCCCTGTTACCTTTTCAAAATCCTCCGGGCAGTAGTAGGTTTTTACAATCCTTGCTCCCAATTCAGCGGCAATTCGACAGCTCAGGGCAAGATACCTGGCTTCCCTTTTTTCCAGTTCCTTACCCACTGCGGTTACGGCCATAACAGGAATACCAAAATCTTCACACTGGTCAACAAGCTGAGTAAGGTTGGTCAATGTCTGCTTCTCATAGTCAGAACCCACAAAGACCGAGATACCAACAGCAGCGGCGTTGAGCCTAATGATCTCCTCTATTGACGTAGTGATGGTCTCATTGGCTAAGTCAGTCCCGATTATACTGGTGCCGCCGGATACCCTCAGGATGATTGGGACCTGGCTGTTGGGAGGGATAGATGAGCGCAATACACCCCTGGTAACAAAAAGGCCGTCGGCATAGGGAAGGAGTTCTCTTATTGTCTCCGATGGTTTTTCCAGACAACTGGTAGGACCCTGGAAATAACCATGATCTATGGGCAAAAACTGGCAGCGACCATCTTTCTTGATTAATCTGGAAAGCCTGTTTTCAATCCCCCAATCCATTGAATCCTCCTTTCAAAAATTAAGGGCCTTTAAGGAGCCCTTACCCTGCATAAATCCCGTCTACTGGAAATACTTCTAGAGAGGTCTAATCATCTCTTTTTCCTTGAATGAAATCCTCTGTGAGCCTGAATGCCTTATCATCTGTATATTGTCTCGGGGGATGCTTCATAAAATATGCGGATGGAGAGTATAAGATGCCTCCTTTGCCTCTTTCGAGTGCAAGTCTACAACATCGTATGGCATCAATAACCACCCCACCGGAATTTGGGGAGTCTTCCACTGAAAGCCTCAATTCAAGGTTCATAGGGACATCGCCGAAAAGTCTGCCTTCCATCCTGATAAAGCCGATCTTGTTATCTTTTTGCCACGCAACCCAATCGCTTGGCCCTATGTGAATATTTTCTTTTTCCAATCGTCTTTCAACCAATTGAGATTGCACGGATTCGGTCTTTGACTCTCTTTTTGAGATAACACGACTCCTATTTAGCATATTCAAAAAATCGGTGTTGCCTCCTGTATTCAGCTGGTAGGTCCTTTCCAGTTTAACTCCTCTTGCCTTAAAAAGGTTTGTCAAAACCCTATGTACTATAGTCGCACCGAGTTGAGATTTGATATCGTCTCCTATAATGGGTATCCCCTCCTTTTCAAATCTTGTGCCCCATTCAGGACTACTGGCAATAAATACAGGCATGTTATTTATGAATCCTATTCCGGCATTGAGAGCGCATTCGGCATAGAATTTGGCGGCATTTTCTGATCCCACTGGAAGATAATTTAAGAGGACATGGGCCCCGCTATCCTTCAATATCTTAATACAATCTTCGTTGGACGGCTCTCTTTAATCATATAAGATAAAGGTAAATTTATACACTTAATATCGCATATGTTCAGAAAAACTATCCAATATGGCACCCATTTCCACCTTGACGCCTGTGTTGGGCACATCTTTGCAGAATACCGTGGTGCAGTTCGGCAATTCAAATATAGCCTTGGAGACATCCTTCCCGACCTTTCTTTTGTCTATGTCAAAGGCAGCTACTATTTCGATGTCATAGGGTTTGTAAGGGCCAATCTCCCAGTGCATCAACCCGATAGCATCTTTGCCATCCTTCTTCTTGTAATACTCTATACCTTGAAGTAATGAGCTTGCGCAGTTCCCAGTACCGACGATAGCAATCTTGATTTTGTCCATAGGCGACCTCCTTTACCTGACCCTGACCTGTTCGAGAAAATAGATAATAAGGCAACTTGGAAATTTGGGTCCCGGAGTTGTCCTTTAAAAGCCCATTTCTTGCCACTACCACTAGGTGGTCTATCCCTTGCCAGGGGGTGTCTTGATAGTGCAGGTGAGTAGCCAGATTTCGTGCACCATTTCTACGGGGAAAGTTTGATGCCCTCTTTTAACAAGAAAGGATGTTGTTTGCAAGGATTTTATGCCTTAAGCATCTACAAGGGTGATATCCGCCCAGTTATTTGACATTGTGGGGTAAAGAAAATAGATTTAGCTTGATCCATGGGGTGATATATGGATATCGCAATTGTTTTTATATATTTCTCAGGCCTGATCTTTATTGGCACTAGATCCTTTAGGGTTGTGAAAGACATAAACAGCTTTTTTGTCGCTGACAGGGGTGCCTCTTTCCCTTTTGTTGCTGGATCCCTTTTTGCCACCATAGTTGGGGGGTCCTCCACCATTGGGATGGCAGGTTTAGGGTACAGACAGGGTTTGGTAGGATCCTGGTGGCTCCTGGTAGGGGCTATTGGACTTCTTTTTCTGGGCCTTTTTCTGGCAGAAAAGGTGAGGGGGTACGCTCTTTATACCTTACCAGAAATCCTCGAGGTCCAGTATGGACCTGAAGCAAAACTCTTTGCCTCAGGGTTGATAGTTATTGCCTGGATGGGCATCATTGCAGGGCAGATAGTGGCAGCCGGAAGGATTCTAGAGACCATTTTGGAAGCCCCTGCATCCCTTTTGATGATTATAATCGCATTTGTCTTTATTGTTTATACCTTGTTAGGAGGCCAGCATTCAGTAGTTCGCACGGATACAATCCAGAGCCTGATCATTGTTGTCGCGATTTTCCTCTTGATTCCCCTTTGTCTTAGCAAGCTTGGAGGGGTTTTCTCAATGAGAGAGGCACTCGGGCGTGACTACTTTTCCTTTCCAGTAAGCCAGCATTTTACATGGAAGACATTGGCTACCTATCTATTCTTGGTTGGTTCGACCTATGTTGTAGGACCCGATATCTACTCAAGGATCTTCTGCGCCAAGGACAAAAAAACGGCCAAGGGCGCTACCTTGACAGTAGCCCTGGCATTAATACCATTTGCCTTTATCATCGTCATAATAGGTATGTCCGCCAGGGTATTATTTCCTCAGATTAGCCCTGAGGCCTCCTTTCCGACAATGATTGGCCATCTCTTCCCGACAGGGTTAAGTGGGCTCGTTATTGCAGCACTCCTTTCTGCGATGATGTCCTCAGCAGACACATGTCTTTTGACCACCAGTACTATTCTGTCAGTTGATATAGTGAAGGCCTTTTTCAGACCAGCTATATCAGAGAGAAGACTGCTTTTGCTTTGCCGTTTCTTTATCGTATTGCTAGGTATCTTCTCCCTGTTCATTGCGCTAAGGCTGAAAGGGGTTATTCCATCTCTGCTTCTCGGCTATACTGTTTACACCTCCGGACTCGTTCTCCCTGTTCTTCTCGGTTTTCATGTGCACAGGTTTAAGTTAAACAAGACGGGTGCGATCTCAGCCATGGTAGCTGGAGGCGGATTGGCGTTGGGCGGGAAATTGATGGGATTGAGTGATTTTGGTCTTTACGGTTTCTTCGTATCCGGCATAATCCTGGTGATAGGAAGTCGCTTTATCTCATTTGTAAGGGGAAATAGGGTTTGATCTTCTGATCTATTTATCATGTACAGGAAACAGATATCTCTGCCCATGCTGTTTGGCATCGATATCCTTACCACTATTGTCTGCCTTAACAGCGGAATGTCCTTTAAAGAGATACCGCTGGAATAGATTATTAAAGGCTGTCCACGACCCCTCGCGCCTGTCGTCCTTCAAAAACCTGCTCAATCCGTTGATCTTGGCATCCAGGTCATCTATGAGATGAAGGGCGAAGGCCTCTAAGAATTTGGGCCTTTTTGGAGATCCAAGGTCAAATTCACCGTGGTGGCTGAGGATAAGGTGCTTGAGGCGAAGGCCAAGTTCAGGTGGAAAATTTTTCAGGGTCTTCAGCTTTTCCTCCACCATCAGGGCACCTAAGACAATATGTCCCAAGAGCCTTCCCTTATCCGAGTATTCTATGTTCAGTTCAAAGTCAAGCTCATCCGTCTTGCCTATGTCGTGGAGTATGGCCCCGGACAGGAGAAGATCACCATCTAAATCGGGGTAGTGCTCGGTTACCAGCACTGCCATCTGAGACACGGACAGGGTATGTTCAAGGAGTCCTCCACGGTAGCTGTGATGGAAGGTCTTTGCCGC
Source organism: Desulfobacterales bacterium (assembly GCA_030672485.1). Lineage (GTDB taxonomy): Bacteria > Desulfobacterota > DSM-4660 > Desulfatiglandales > B25-G16 > JABXJZ01. Next base: position 5,907 of record DAOVGH010000029.1, read on the forward strand.
CGGTGCCTTCTTAAATTGCAGGATAAATTGGTGGTCGGACATAAAGGACTCGATGAGGGCCCTGAGGTGTGGGTTTTTTATCCGCTGAGCCAATTTTCTTAGCTCAGAGAACATTTCCGGTATATCCTTGGGGGTGGATTCCTGAAAAATGGCGGGATCAACCGGGGATTTTTTCTGTTTGAGGTCATATATCTGGATTTGGATCTGGTTCCTATAGGTACTTGCCTGTCCAGTTATGGTAACGATATCACCCTCTTTGAATTGAGTAGATATCTCTTCCACCCTGTCCCAGACCTTGGCCTCAACTGTCCCTGTCCTATCACCCAGGGTAAGGGTGAGAAATGCGTTCCCCTGCCTGGTTTGAGAAACTACCTTGCGCGTAACCAGATAATCTCCCTGAACCTCAACATTTTCCCGGATATCTTTGATCCAGATATGGGGTGTTTGCCTATCTTTGTGCTCGATATCCATTGTAGCCAATAATTTTCCCCCTGATATACACCCTGCTGGCGGACCCCGACTCTCTTAGATACCAAAGAAATTCATGTTTGTCCAGCCACCTTTTCCTTACCCTCCCCTTAACCAGCGGCGGTCAGCTCTTTTCCTATGGAATGTGCCTTGCCCAGAAATTCACCAACCCCATAATAGGTACGATATTCCGGGGCATATAAGAGCGGCCTTACTTTTTCTATAGCAGGGAGCCCGTTTTCTCCAAGTACAGCCTCTTCGGCCTTGATATCCAGGATTTCACCGATAAACTGGGTGTGCAGTCCTATTTCACGGGTATGGAGGAGCTTGCACTCCAAGACAAAGGTAAATTCCTTAACATAAGGGGCATTTACGACCTCACTCTTAACCGGGGTAAGCCCCGTAGCCGAGAACTTATCCGCCTTTTTTCCCGAAACAATACCGACATAATCAACTTCCTTGACGTAGTCTTGAGAGGGGATGCTGATGGTAAAACACCTTTGCTCCCTAATATTACCATGGGTATAAGTGGCACTCCTGAGGGAGACCGAGACACACGGAGGGCTGGAGCAGCAAATGCCTGCCCAGGCAGCGGTCATTATGTTTGGTTTTCCAGCCTTGTCATAAGTGCCCACGACAAAGACGGGGGCTGGATACACGATGGGTCTTGCGCCTACAGACCTTTTCATGACTACCTCCTAATGTTTTGATCGATCATCCCATGTCTTGACGTTTCTTAGATCCTTCACGGGATTGATCAATGGTTCAAAGCCGTCGATCCAGCACTCCACCGTGTCCCCCTGGCTAATGGGGACAGCTCCCGGTGTCCCGGTAGAAATGATGTCTCCGGGCAGCATGGTCATGATCCTGGAGTGGAAGGAGACGAGAAAGTCCGGTGGGAAGGTCATACGGGCCACGACGTTACGAGCATGTGCCTGTCCATTGATGACGGTGGCCACATTCAGCCTCATAACGTCCTCGATTTCATCGGGCGTCAACAGCAGTGGACCGAAGCTGAAGAATGTGTCAAAGCTCTTGGACATGGTCAGGTAACGCGGGTTTTTGCGGAGAATGTCCTCTGCCGTTATGTCGATGATTGTGGTGAACCCGGCAACCACGCTCAGCCATTCTTTCCGTTCTACATCCTTACATTTCCTTCCGATGATGATGCCCAGCTCGCCTTCAGCCGTGGTCCTTTCTGATTGAAGGGGGATCTCGACGTAGTCCTCATGGCCAATTATGGTGGTATCGGGCTTCATGAAGCTGGCCGGCTCGGTAACCGGGGCCTTTTCCGAGAGATCCGCCGCATGTTCCCGATAGTTCAACCCGATCCCCCAGATTTTTCTCGGTCTACGGTAAAGAGGGGCAAATTCCACCTGATCAGACGGGATCGCTTGATCCTTCAGCGTTGCCAGTTCTCGCTGACCGCCTGAACAGTACCATTTATTCAGCTCTTCAAGTTTGCCCGACTGGATCAGTGTCAGCATGTCACATGGCCAGCCTCGGTTAAATTGCGCATTGACGCCTTCCACTGGCATGAAACCGAACGGAGTGGACACACACACTTTCTCCGCATCCCTGTCTTTGACTGTAGCCAGTTTCATATCACACCTCTTTTAGTGTATCGTACCTTCCAGCTTCCTGGATCCTGATGTTTGCCAAAAAACCGGGCAATTCGCTTCGCTCCCGCCCGCTTCCGAGTTCCGCCCCGTCCCGGTGGGATCGGGATCCCTCGGGAGAATTCGGAAACTCGACTGAGCCTGCCTGCCACTGCCCCGCCCGCCTCGCAAGCGAGAGCGTTGCGGGCAGGGAGGCACGAGCGGGCAGGCACGATTGCAATGTTGGAATACTGGAATGATGGAATAATGGGTGC
>DAOVGH010000033.1 GCA_030672485.1 Desulfobacterales bacterium
TTACTGCTTTGATCTTATTGGCTATCTATTTCGCCCTTGATACCTATTATTACAGGAAAGAAGGGGTTAAGCCCCAAATAGATGAAGGAGAAAAAGAGCCACTCAGGTTAGTTGGTAGCCTTAGTTTTATATTTTTAGCCGGAGTTGTCGGCTCCGTTATACTTAGTGGATTGGTAGATTGGGGAGAGGTAAATACTTTAGGTATACATAGAAGTATTCAAGAATGGGCGAGGGATGGTTTTATTATTCTCATAGGCATCCTTTCGTTGATATCTACCCCCTCTAAGATACGGGAAGATAATGAGTTTACGTGGTTTCCCATTAAAGAGGTGGCTTATCTCTTTGCCGGGATATTTGTGACCATGACCCCATGTCTCCTTCTCCTTCTGGCAGGGAGCAAAGGCGCTCTTGGTTTTGTCCTTGGGGCCGTAAAAGAACCCTTTCATTATTTCTGGATTACAGGGATCCTTTCAAGTTTCCTGGATAATGCCCCTACCTATTTAACCTTTTTCACCAGTGCGCTGGGGAAATTTTACCCAGGCACACCTGAGCCCGTAGCTGTTTCCAGGTTAATTTCTGAAAATCCCATATACCTGATGGCTATTTCTGCCGGTGCTGTTTTCTTTGGGGCTAGTACCTATATTGGAAATGCACCTAATTTTATGGTTAGGTCCATTGCAGAAGAGGCGGGTACACCTATGCCAAGTTTTTTTGGGTATATACTCAAGTATTCAGTTGTTTATCTAATTCCTATCTTTATTATTGTAAACATTATATTCTTTTAGAGGGGGGGATAAGAATAATGGCGGTGGCAGACAATATCCTTATTGTCATAAATACAGGACCTGATAAGAGATATAATCATTTTGAAGCCTATACTGCTGCCTGGGTCGCACGGAAGTTCTATAAGGTGAGAAAGGTAACCATAATGTATGGTCCCCATGGAGTAGGGATGACTAAGAAAGGTACCTTAGCGGAATTTACCATGACACCTGATGTAAAGGAATTAATTGCCTCCCAGTTTGAGGGCCTAAAGCCAGAAAAGATGCCGGATCATTTGGAACAGCTGGCAAGGTTCGAAAAGGAAAAAATGGAGATCTCCATAGTCTCATGCGGCACATATCACGTAGTCGAGGGATTTGCAAAGGGGATTGAAGATAAGTCAAATATAGAGGATTTTATTGATCCAATTAATTTGTATGAGTCCTGCAAACTCATGCTAGAGGCAGATCAAATCTTGTATTACTAGGAGGAATGGAGTGTTGGAGCATTGGAGTAGTGGATAGTAAAAGCGAAAAAAAATACTTTCTTATTCCTCAAAACGCATCACTCCAATACTCCAATTTGGGCAAAGCCCCTAAATTATGACCGTAAAAGGAATACCATGAGAGAAATCTTACAACATTCTAACATTGCTATTGTCGGTGGAGGTAGGGTCTGTAAGGCTATCCTTGAGATTGTGTTGGGAGAGAATACTATTGGTCCGAAACTGAACTTCCTGGGTGTAGCCGATATTGATGATAAGGCTGAGGGCTTGATATATGCCAGAGAGAAAGGGGTATTCACTACCTTGGATTACAAGGATCTTTATGAGATCAAAGGGCTGAATTTGATTATCGAGCTGACCGGAGACAATACGGTTCTGGAGGAGCTAAAGGAAACCAAACCAGCAAGAGTACGATTGATAGATCACTTCGAGGCCATGTCAGTCTGGGATTTTCTTCAGATAGAAGAAGAAAGGGTAAGGATCAAGAGGGAGTTAAGGAAACACGTAAGCGAGCCAAAGAAGATCGAGAAGGAGTTTGAGCTCTTTTCCCAGCAGCTTACAAGAATTGTGGAAGAAAGGACCAGACATTTGCAGTCCGTGGAGAGGGAGCTTGTTGAGAGGGAGAGGACCCTATCACAGATAATCCAGGGAAATACGATACCAACCTTTGTCATAAACAAAGACCATGTTGTCACTCATTGGAACAAGGCATGCGAAAAGCTGACCGGCTATGAGGCCGAGGAGATAGTTGGGACGAATAAACAATGGCTACCCTTCAGGCCAGAAAAAAGGCCGGTCATGGCTGATGTTATCGTAGATAAAATGGAGGAGAATGAGATCAAGAGGTATTACGGTGATAGGTGGAGGAAATCAGCCCTCATTGAAGGTGCTTATGAGGCAGAGGATTTTTTTCCAAATATAGGGCAAAGGGGTAGATGGCTTTTCTTTACCGCCGCACCCATAAAGGGGGCTGACGGAAAGACCGTGGGCTCAATTGAAACCCTTTGGGATACAACGGAGCGCAAGGAGGCGCAAGAGGCCTTACAGAGAGCGCATGAGGAGCTTGAAACAACAGTAGAAGAGAGGACAGCTGAACTCAGGAAGGTTAATGAGGAGTTAAGAAGGTCGGAGGAGAAATACAAGACCCTGTTTGATAGCGCTCCGAACCCTATTTTTATCATGGACGGGAGAACCTTTCAGATCATAGATGTCAATGCAACGGCCCTGGATTGTTATCAGCAATCAAAAGAGGAGTTGCTGAAAATGACATTCTTGGATCTGTTATTTGAACAGGACAGAGACCTTGAGGAAGGTTTGAAGAGACTCACTGACCATCAATGCGGTTTTTATCCTAGGAGGAGACACTTGAGAAAAGAAGGACAGCCCTTCTATGTAAATATCGTGGCATGTCACGCAAGGCACATGGGCATGGATTGTCTGATAGCAACTACAACCGATATTAATGAAAGTGTGGAAAAGGAGGCCCAATTAATACAGGCCAGTAAGCTTGCTACCCTGGGGACCTTGGCATCAGGTATGGCACATGAAATAACACAGCCCTTGAATGTGATTCAGGTTGCAAGTGATTTCTTCTTGAAGAAGATCAAAAAGGGTGAAGAGGTCTCCAATGATGAGTTGAGAACCATGGCCGAAGAGATAGGTAGCCAATTGGACAGGGCCTCAAAGGTAATTAAGCATATGAGAGACTTTGCCAGGCAATCTGACATCACGAGGACCAGGCTACAGATAAACGAACCCATTGAGGACGTATTTAAGGTTATGGGCCAGCAATTAAGGGTACATCAGATAGAGATTGAACTCGATCTTGATCCCCATTTACCTTATATTATGGCAGACCACAACAGGCTGGAGCAGGTCTTTATCAATTTAGTGACCAATGCCATGTACGCCATGGATGATAAGGGTCTGAGATGGGGAGACAAGAAGTGGCAGAGATTGCTCAAGATAAGATCATTCCTTGCCGATGGTCAGGTTGTGGTGACGGTATCTGATACCGGCAAAGGGATTCCAAAGGAGACAATCGATAGGATATTTGAGCCTTTTTTTACCACCAGAAAGGCAGGCCAGGGCACGGGATTAGGGATGAGTATCAGTTACCGAATTATCAGTGATTATGGTGGAACAATAGAGGTGGAAAGTGAGGTAGATAAAGGTACTACCTTCACATTGAGATTTCCTGGTGTGGAATGATAGGGTTTGGTGGGATTTGTGCTGCGATATGCAATATGCGATTTGTGTTCCACATCCCACATCTCATACCCCAGAACCTGAAACCCGTTATTCTCTGTTTTTTTATATTAACTTTAGGCACTTTTAACTTTAAGTACTTTAGGCACTTAGATAATGTCCAAGCTTTTGATTATAGACGATGAAGAGGGGATCAGGAAGGTCCTGAGCATTTCTCTTGCAAACGATGGATATGATGTATCAGTAGCAGCAGGAGGCGAGGAGGGCATTGAGATCTTCAAGAAGGAATCACCATCTATAATATTAACAGACATAAAGATGCCGGGCATGGATGGGGTTGAGGCCTTGAAGCAGATCAAGAAACTAAACCCCGATGCAGAGGTAATAATGATAACCGGGCATGGGGATATGGATTCAGCTATAGAGGCCCTTAAACTCGATGCCTCGGATTTCCTGAACAAGCCCATAAAGGATGAGGCACTTTCAGTTGCCCTGAAGAGGGCAGAGGAAAGGATAACAATGAAGAAGAAACTGGAGGCATACACGTATGACCTCGAGAATATGGTTAGAATGGCCACAGAGGAGGTAAAGAGGAGATCTGATTTTCAGAATAAACTCATCACATCTTCAAATGACGCTGTTATTGCAGCAGATGAGAAAGGCGATATCATTATCTATAACGGAGGTGCAGAAAGGATATTTGGATACCCCAGGGTTGAAATCATAAGAAAAATGAACATTGACAAGCTCTATCCACCGGCAATAGTTGCAGAATTCAGGTCAGGACTGAAAAGGAGAGGTGATGCAGACCTATCAAAGTGGAAGGAGGTTGCTATTGTCGCCAAGGACGGAGGGGTTGTTCCCGCAAGATTTTCAGGATCCATCCTCTATGGGGAGGATGAGGTGATAGGTAGTGTTGGTTTCTTTCAGGACCTAAGAGAGATAAAGAGGTTGCAGGAGGAATTGATCAAATCTGAGAGATTGACGGCCACAGGCCAGACTGTGGCAGGACTGGCACATTATATCAAGAACATACTAAATGGACTTAAGGGGGGCACGTATGTCTTAAATGTCGCGCTTGGCAAGAATGATAGAGGTAAGATAAGAAGCGGCTGGACGATGATAGAGAGGAATGTGGGGAGGATATCCGATCTGGTTCTTAACCTGCTTGCCTATTCAAAAGAGCGAAAACCTGAACCCGAGGATTGCTTTCCTAATGAGATAGTGGAAGACGTTTGCGCCCTTATGGAATTAAAGGCAAGGGAGAATAATATTGAGATAGAGAGGGATCTTGACCCCTTAATAGGCGAGGTATTTATAGATCCAAAGGCCATACACAGGTCCCTCTTGAACCTGGTTTCCAATGCCATTGATGCCTGCATATTTGATCCCACAGCAAATAAACACTGGCGGGTAAAGATATCTACGGCGGTCGAGGAGAATCATCTGATCAGATTCGAGGTAACCGATAACGGAATAGGTATGGATAAAGAGACAAAGGGAAGAATCTTCTCCGCTCCTTTTAGCACAAAGGGAGAAAGGGGGTCTGGATTGGGACTATTGGTCACTGAAAAGATAATTAGAGAGATCGAAGGGGAAATAAGCGTGGAGTCTGAGCCTGGGAAGGGGACCACCTTCATCATTTGCTTACCGTATCAAGAGGCGCTAAAAAATGTAAAAGGTCTATAGGACTTTGATTGATTTTTGGCAAAAGGAGGATTGACCATGTCCAAAAAGGTACTCAATGTTGAGGATGATGTTGATATAACAACATTTGTCTCCACCGTGGTGGAGGAAAATGGATATATCCCGATTGTGGCGAAGGATGGGGAAGAGGGGATGAGAAAAGTACGAGAGGAGAGGCCGGATCTGATTATCCTGGATATACTGATGCCAAGAGAGAGTGGAATCAAGATGTATCATGAGCTAAAGATGGATCCATCCTTGAAAGATATTCCGGTTGTTATGCTCTCGGCAGTCTCTAAGAGGACGTTTCTCAGGTCTCAGGCCGCCTTGACCGAGTTTGGTGATGAAACCGTACCCGAACCTCAGGAATACCTTGAGAAACCGGTAGAGCCAGGGGATTTGGCTGAAATCGTAAAGAAGATTTTAGGCTGACCCAGGTCAAGAGGAGGCCGGAGATACGATGAAAATCACCAAGATGCTTTTTGTTTCTGAGTTTGAGAAGTTGTGGTTCGATGCCTTACAATCATTGATGGGGCTTAGAAAGGCAGGGTTAAATCATGTGGTATTTCTCCATGTAATAGATAGGGATAAGGTAGCCATGAGGAGGGGTACTGGTTATCTCAAGCAGGAAGAGCGGAAGCTACGGGAGATAGCCGATATTCGGTTTATTGATTGGTCGTAAACCCTATTTGAGGAAGGGATGGAGGTTGGGGCCCATATAGCCATTGGTAATACGGTGCCAAAAATTCTGTCTGTCGCCGAATATGAGGGAGTAGACCTCATCGTGACTGCTCGACGCAGGAGGGGTAAACTTGAGGAACTCTATGCCGGTTCAGAGACATCAGACCTTCTGAGAAGAACTGTAAGGCCGGTATTGATATATAATTATTTGTCACAGTCCGGAAAGGTTGGTGAGAACCCATTTGAGCGAATTCTTTTGGCACTCGATTGGTCTCTATCATCGGAAAGGGTCCTTGACTATGCACTCGCTTTGGAAGGCGCGGCGAAGAGGGTGGAGATTATTCACGTGCTCAGCGAAAAGGAAATTGCCGGACTATCCAAGATGGAGGCCCATAAGCTGGAGAGGGAGAGCAAGAAGAGGTTGGACGATGTAAGTGACATGTTAGCTAGAGAGGGGATTGATGTAAGACCGCATCTCTATATCGGAAATATTGAACAGCAGATTGAAAAGGGGGCATCGGAGCACAGGGCCACCATGGTTGTGCTGGGGACGAAAAGGAGAAGTATCTGGAAGGAGAAGTGGTCGGGTAGCGTGTCCCATGCCCTGGCAAATAAGTCGGAACTACCTGTCCTCGTTATACCTGCTGAGATTAAATAATAAGGTAGTGCTCGTAGTCAGTTGTCAGTAGTGCGTTTTATTTCTAAGCACTTAGCATCGCAACAAACAACTGGCAAGTATCAACGGACATTACCAAACAATATTGATTATGGAGATCAGGAAGGTACTTTACGCCACAAATCTCAAAGAGCCAACCTATAATCTATTTGAGGGATTGCTGGATATAAAGAAGATTGGGCTCGAGGAGATAGTCCTTCTTTCCGGTAGCCTACCGGCGGAGTTGAGGGAGAGATTCTCAAACCACGAGATCAACATAAGGGAAGTTGAGGGATCGGGACCACTTGTTTCCAAGATTTTGGATTCGGCTAAGAGAGAGGATGTATCTCTTATTGTGGTAAATCTCCGAAGAGAAAAGAGGAGGTTTATTAGGGGCTCAAATGCCAGAAATATGGCAAAGAATACCTCTCTTCCTCTCCTGCTTATAGAAGAAAACAGCAACCCCAAAAAAGGCATATTTGATAGTGTAGTCCTTGCCACCGACTGGTCTGCTGTAGCTCGAAGGGCATTGAATTATACTATAGGTTTGAAGGAGGTTATAGGGGTGCTGGACATAGTCAATGTGTTAAATGAGAAGCCGACCATACGGGATATCCGGCAACTTAAAGAGAGGATTGAGGAGATTAGGAAGATATGTCTAAAGAAAAAGATCGATGCCGAATCTCATATCTATGCTGGCAAGACACCGGAAGAGATCCTATTAGCGGCAAAGGACTATAACGCTACCCTTATCGTAATGGGAACCGGGTCCAAGAGTACTGTTAGAGAGCTATTTTTGGGATCTGCATCTTACCGGGTAGCAGAAAAGGCTCCTGTCCCTGTTTTGATCATTCCATAAGAAAAATAGGCGCTCAGCTATCAGCTGTTAGCTTTCAGTAAAAAAAGAACCAGATGAAACAGCCTGTAATTCAATGTATCGGAATTTGTACAACTCATTGAAATCAGTAATCTTTTATTGGTTGTTTTTTGTTCTACATGCAGTGGTGGAGTATTGGAGTACTGGGTATTAAAAGTCTAAAGAACATCTATCATTCCCTTAAAACCATCACTCC
>DAOVGH010000004.1 GCA_030672485.1 Desulfobacterales bacterium
TTAATTTTGAATTGTACCTCAACCCACAATCCCTAATATAATTCCTCAATCCTTTAATTTATTTATGTCTGTTGCCTTAATTTTAGGCACTTTAGCTCACTTTAGGCACTTATAACTTTAAGTATCTAGACCACCCTACCGGTAAATGCGACAACTGCCCTATCAGCGTAATCCAAATCTATTGATCTGACCTGATAGAGTCGATGAGTGACCTGGACATGTTTGATAATATGCGTTAATGAATCAATTTTTCTGATAAAATCATCTCTCCCAAAAAAGACCTTAAATGGTAATCTATTGAAATAGACGGTGAGAGCTCCATCCTCTTCCACATGGATCTCTGATAGCCCTTTTACCGATAGTGGCGTATCCACCAAGTGGAGGGCATCTAAGAGAGATGCAACCTCCTTGAGATAAGCCCCATTCTTTTTATCACCTGTGGATAGGCCGGTTACCACGGGAAAATCAACTGAATCATCCCTTTCCACCTCTTTAAATATAACCCCCCCTTTATCCATAAGGTGCATCCGTTCTAATAGTACTAGTGCCACTGCCTCTTCATTTTCTGCCTTTATATGAAGGGTGTGGGGAAATTCCTTCTTTAAGGAGACCGATCTTATCCAAGGATGAGCCTCGATGTTTCTCTTAATAGTAGCTGGATCAATAGAAAAAAGACTTTCCCTTTCCTTAAGACCCGATATTTTGATCAGCTCTTCCCTTAAATCATCACTAACCCCGGTCACAACAATATTGCGCAATCTAAAGTAGGGCGAAGAAGTGAGAAATTGGGATCCAGACACAAAGGCTAAGGAAAGACCCCCTAGCACCAAAAGGAAGAGAAATACCTTGATCAGGCCAAACCCCAACTGGCCCAAGGTTCTTCTGAAGAGCAAAAGACCTTTTAGTCTGTCCCTCTTTACCGATTGATGATGTAAAACAGAACCTCTTTTCACGCCTTACCCACGATCTTTATCTCAGGAATGAGTTGAATACCGAATATCTCCCTCACCTTGGCCATTGCCAGATCCACAAGCGCCACTATATCAGAGGCCGAGGCCTTACCAGTACTAACAATGAAATTGGCATGCTTAGGAGATATCATCGCCCCCCCGACCCTTTTGCCTTTCAAGCCAACGGCATCGATCAGCCGACCCGCATGATCAGCCTCAGGGTTTTTAAAGACAGACCCGGCAGATGCCATATCGAGAGGAAATCGGTCTTTTCTTCGTTTAACCCTGGAGATGACCCTTTTCCTGATTGAAGCGGGCTTATCGAATTTCAGATTCAGCCTTGCATTGAGGACTATCTCCCCCATACCTAAATCAAGCCCCCTGTATGTAAATGAAAGACCGAACCTGTCTCTCCTCTCTACAACTCCACACCGTGTCAAAACGGTAACTTCCCCGATCACGTCTTTAATCTCTTGGCCCTCACTTCCGGCATTCATGGCTACTGCTCCGCCCACTGTCCCTGGAATTCCTGCTAGAAACTCCACTCCAGCAAGGCCCCTTTCCGTGCAAAGATCCACTAGTTTATCTAAGAGCAGGCCTGCCCCAGCTACAATATGTGGCTCTGCCATATTGGTATCCTCAATCGAGGCAAAGGATCCATCCAAGACAATAGCCACCCCATCCAACCCCCCATCCCTTACAAGAAGGTTGCTTCCGGCCCCCAGAATCAGATACGGAATCCCCTCATCTATTAGAAAGACAACCATCTCCTTCAGTTCCTCCACATTCCCGGACCTGTACATCGCCTCCACATTACCCCCAACCCTGAATGTTGTGTACTGACTCATGGGGGCATCAAAAAGGATTGTCTCACCTCCGATCTCTTTCATCCTTTCCTTGATGTGAGCATCCATTGGTAAGTGCCTAAAGTTAAAAAATGTTCACCGTTATCCGTTCACCGTTGTTCTGTCTGCTCCCTACTGCCTTCCCGTAAGCCATGTCCGTTGTTGACTGGAAACGAGTATCCAGCAACCAGCACCCAGTAACAATTCCTCAATTGATCAATCCTCAATTCGTTGCAATAACTCTGTCCCAACAAGGTGTATGTCACCAGCACCAAGGGTTAAAACGAGATCACCAGGTCTCATCTCATTCAAAAGAAGGGAAATAGTATCCTCTTTGCTGGAGCAAAAACTAACCGCCCGGTGCCCATGATCCCTTATCCCCTGATGAAGGTGCTTACTATCTATGCCTGGTATAGGTTCCTCGCCTGCCCCATAGAGTGGGGTAATGATCAGAAAATCCGCCTGATTAAAAGAGGTAACAAATCGATCATACAAATCCCTCGTTCTGGTATACCTATGAGGTTGAAAAACAACTACCAATCTCCTATCAGGCCAGCATTCCTTAGCTGTACTTATGGTCGCCACTATCTCCGTAGGATGGTGTCCGTAATCATCCAAGAATAATATGCCACCCCTTTCGTCTTTTATCTCAAAACGCCTTTTAAGCCCTCCAAGATCCTTTAGCCCCTTCCTAATGTATTCAATATCAATATCCAGCTCCAACCCTACCCCTACTGCCGCCAGGGCATTCAACACATTATGGTCTCCAGGGGTGCAGATAGCGATGTTACCCACTAACCTGTCCTTAACGGTGACAACAAAACTGGTGTTCAGCCCCTCCTTTGATATCTCGCTGGCCCTTATATCCGCTTGGGGATTCAGGCCATATGTCAGATAGCTTTTCTTAAGCCGAGGGATTAGTCCCTGGATCTCTTTGTCATCAAGACAGAGAATAGCCCTGCCGTAAAAAGGGATCTTGTTGACAAAATCAATAAACGTCTTCCTGAGATTTTTCATGCTGCGATAAAAATCTATGTGCTCGTAGTCTATGTTGGTAATAACGGCCATGCTTGGGGAGAGAGCAAGAAAGGATCCATCACTTTCATCTGCCTCAGCCACCAGAAAATCACTACTCCCCAACCTCGCATTAGAGCCTCCCCATTGATTCAATCTCCCTCCAATAATAACGGTTGGGTCAAGGCCACCGCTGGTCAAAACCGAACCTATCATACTGGTGGTGGTAGTTTTTCCGTGGGCCCCCGCTACAGCTATACCGTATTTAAGCCTCATCAGTTCAGCCAGCATCTCTGCCCTTGGTATTACGGGAACGGATCTCTCCCTCGCCTCAACTAGCTCCTGGTTATCATCCCTTACTGCCGAAGAGAAAACCACGACATCCGCCCCATCCACATTTTGAGGCCTATGCCCCACAAATACGTTTCCACCGAGATCTGAGAGATGCTCCGTTACCTCTGTCCTCCTGATATCCGAGCCGCTAATACGGTAGCCCAAATTAATGAGGAGCTCGGCTATACCGCTCATTCCAATCCCACCAATACCCACTAAATGGATGTGTCTTACCTTGCCAAAGATCTTCATTTTGTCCGTTGTCCGTTGTTTGTTATGTTCACTTTAGGCACTTCTTATCAGTTCCATCAACTCGTCAGCTATGATTTCCTTTGCCCTCGGCCTGCCGGCCTCCAAGGCAAGAGATGACATCCTTGCAAGCTCTTCTCTGTTTTCCATATACCTTCTAACCTTCCTGGCCAGGCTTTGACCGTTAAGATCCTTTTCCGGGATCATATCTGCCCCTCCAGTTCCCACCAGGGCCCGGGCATTAATGTCCTGGTGTTTATGAGCTGCGTAGGGGTAAGGTATAAGGATGGATGGTTTTCCCAAGGCGGCCAATTCAGCTATAGTGGTTGCCCCAGCCCGACAGATAACCAGATCGGCTCTCGCATACGCAGAGGCCATATCCTCCATAAAGGCCTTTACTTCTCCATCAAGCCCAAGGCCATGATAATCACCAATTACCTTTCTTAAATCTTCCTTACCCGTTTGATGGATTACAAAGGGAACAAGGCCCACTGTCTTCAATTCCCTAAGAGCGGATACGACCGCCCTGTTTATTGCCCTGGCGCCTTGACTTCCCCCCATAACGAGTATGGCGAATCTCCCATTAAGCCCCCTGCGAACTGGTGTTGCCCGTATAAGGTCATCCCTTATCGGATTTCCGCTTAAACAGAGATTTCCCCTCTTGAAATACCTCCTGGTTTCTTGGAAGGAGATAAAGACCTTTTTAACCAAGGGGGCTAGGAGCCTGTTTGTTAGACCTGGAAAAGAATTCTGCTCATGTATAGCTGTAGGTATTCCCAGAAACCAGGCGACCAGACACACAGGGCCAGATGAATAACCACCTACCCCAACTATCAAATGAGGTTTGAAATCCCTCATTATTGTAAACGACTGAATTGAGCTAATCAGTACCTTATAAAGGGCTTTTACACCCTTTAAGAGGCCCTTACCGAGCATGCCTTCAGCATCAATTGACCTCGCCTCGAACCCAGTCTTTAGAAGAAGCTCTCTCTCCATCTTCCTTCTACCAACGACGAAAAGGATATGTATTTCATCAAACCTCTTTTTCAGCTCCCTGGCAATTGCTATCCCTGGGAATAGATGACCGCCCGTGCCACCACCAGCAATGATTATCCGTTTCTCGTTTCTCGTTTCTCGTTTCTGGTTAGTCGTTGTTTTTCTGCTCACTTCCTAGTTGCTACTGCCTACTTGAAGCCTTCAAGGAACATTTTGATATATTCATCAATATTCCCACACCTGTCAGACTCACAATGAGAGAGGATCCTCCATAGCTTATAAAGGGAAGTGTCAAGCCTTTAGTGGGTAAAAGGGCCATTACCACGCCCATATTAACGATTACCTGGAGTGCCAACATACAACTTATCGCCATGGCAACATACGTCCCAAAAAGCTCCGGCGCATTTAAGGCGATCTTGAAACCCCTGACTACAACAAAAGCAAACAGGATTAATAGGACACTCACCCCTATGAGTCCTACTTCCTCAGCGATTATCGCCAAGATAAAATCAGTATGTGGTTCTGGTAGATAAAAGAGCTTCTGTTTGCCATTGCCAATTCCCACCCCTGAAAGCCCTCCTGAACCAAAGGCCAGAAAAGAGTGGATTATCTGAAAGCCGAATCCATGAGGATCCTCCCACGGGTTGAGGAATGCCCACCATCGATGAAGCCTGTAAGCGGTATGGGATATCAGGTAATAAACAATAGGGGTTATGAGGCCTAACAGGACAAAGAGCTGCCCCAAATTCACTCCCCCTATAAAAAGGAGGATCAAGATCCACATTCCTATAATCATAGCCGTCCCAAGATCTGGCTGGAGAAGAATAAGGGTTATAAAGATCGCTCCCACCAGTAAGTGCGGAAAAAGCCCGTGAAAGAAGGTCCCTATCTTCTCGACGTTTCTGCTCATGGTGTAAGCCACAAAAATGGCCAGAGACAATTTGGCTACCTCCGATGGTTGAATTGAGATAAAGCCGACTCTGAGCCACCTCTGGGCACCCCCCACCTTGACTCCAAGTCCTGGGATAAGCAGTAGAACCAATAAAACCAAACTCGAGCCCAGAATAAAGTAGACCAATCTTCTGTAGAAAAGGTAGTTTATGTTCTTTGCTATAATCATGAGCAGGAGACCAAGAAGAACAAAGCTGATCTGCCTCTTAAGATAGTAATAGTGATCTCCAAACCTCTCCGCCGCAAGGATTGAACTGGCACTATAAACTGCTACCAACCCAATACCAATCAACACGAGAACAGAGATAAGGATAACAGGCTCATAGCCATAAGCAGGTTTTTTCCCCGGCGCCATTGCTTAGTCTTTTAACGGCCTCCCTAAAGACCGCTCCCCTGTGTTTAAAGTCCCTAAACATGTCAAAGCTTGAACAGGCAGGAGCGAGGAGAACCACATCTCCCTCCTGGGCCCGATCAAATGCGAGAGATACCGCATCAATCATGGTGGTTGCCTTACTCCATGATATTTTGTTGCCAAATGCCTCCGCCAAAAAGCAACTCGCCTCCCCCAAAAAAACAGCCCCCTTCACCCGATCAGAGGCTGCCTCAACCAGGGGAGAGTAATCACTACCCTTGTCTCTGCCCCCAGCGATCAATACAACCGGCCTTGAAAAGCTGGTAATAGACTTTATGGTCGCATCTATATTGGTGGCCTTTGAATCGTCATAAAAGGCCACCCCTCTTACCACGTCCACAAGCTCAGTCCTATGGGGCAATCCCTTAAAGTGATCAATTGCCTGCTGTATAGCAGAGGCGGGAATCTTGAGGGCCAGGGATGCGAGGGTTGCAGCCATCAGATTTGCCCTATTATGGTTGCCAGGTAATGTGAACCTGTCCAAATTTAGGATAACCATTTTCCCCCCTGGGAGTTTGGCCCTTATTTTTCCATTATCTAGAAATATGTGCCGCCCAGGTTCACTCTTCAATCCATATCTATATACAGTAGGACCATTTTCAGGCCGTAGCCTCCTGAGCCTGGAATCATCATCATTGAGGATGAGGATCTGCCCCGGCCCCTGGTTTGCAGTGATCCTTTCCTTGGACCTTGCATAGGAGGAATAATCCGCATATCTATCGAGATGGTCAGGGCTTACGTTGAGAATCAGGGCCACAAGGGGGGAAAAGGTTTGGGTGGTATCAAGTTGAAAGCTGCTTACCTCGACCACCACATAATCAGCTATCTGTTTTCCTCCCACGTAATGAGTAAGGGGGCGGCCGATATTTCCCCCCACGAAGACGCTTTTTCCTCCCTTGAGGAACATATCACCTAGTAGATTTACAACCGTTGACTTACCATTTGTTCCGGTTACCGCTATACATGGTGTTTTCAAATATCTATTGGCAAGCTCTAGCTCCCCTATTATGGGAACTCCCTTCCCCCTGGCCTCGGCAAGCGGTTTGATATCAAGGGGGACACCGGGACTCACGACAATTAAATCCGCCTCTGTAAAGGTCTTCACCTTGTGTCCGCCAAGCTCAAGTTTAATGCCCGATCTTAAGAGATCACCCAAGATAGCTTTATCTAAATCGGACCTTGTCTGTCTTTCACTAACGGTCACCTGAGAACCCTGCTTAACAAGCCATCGGGCCGCTGCCAGGCCACTGTCACCAAGCCCTACCACCAGAACCTTATTTTCAATTCGCAATTGGCAATTGGCAATTTTCAAATAATTACCTCAACTTGAGTGTACTCATCGAAAGCAGGGCCAGCATAATCGCAATAATCCAGAACCGAATGGTCACCTTTGGCTCTGGCCATCCCTTTAGTTCAAAATGGTGATGTATCGGGGCCATCCTGAATACTCGCCTGCCACCAGTTATCTTAAAGAAAGCGACCTGCAGGATTACTGACAGGGCCTCAACCACAAAAACGCCACCAACAAGGATAAGGGTTATCTCTTGTTTGCTAATTACGGCTACCATCCCGAGGGCGGCGCCCAGGGAAAGGGAACCCGCATCGCCCATAAAAACCTGAGCCGGATAGCTGTTGTACCATAAAAAGCCCATACCTGCCCCCACCACGGCCCCGCAAATCACGGAAAGTTCTCCTGCACCGCTTACATATGGAATCTGGAGGTAATGGGCGATCTTTATATGTCCAGCGAGATAAGAAAACACGAGATAGCTCAGGAATGCGACGATAATTGGTCCTATGGCCAGACCATCCAATCCGTCAGTGAGGTTAACCGCATTGGATGCGCCCACCACAACCAAAACAACCAGGAGGATGTAAGCCATCCCAAGATCAGGCAAGACATTCTTAAGAAAGGGAAAACTAAGCCTGGAGTCAAAATGAGTGTAATGGTACAGTATTATCCCAGCAAGAAAGGCAATTCCGGCCTGCATTGAAAGTTTGCTCCATACCTTTAGTCCCTTACTGCTCTTTCGTATGACCTTGAGATAATCATCCAAAAAGCCAATGCCGCCAAATAAGATGGCAATAAGTAAGACCAGCCAGATATACACATTTTTCAGCTCCACCCAGAGAAGGGATGACATCAGGATTGAGAGCAACAGAAAGGATCCCCCCATGGTGGGAGTTCCCACCTTATCCTTATGCTCTGGGGGCCCGTCCTCTCTGATATATTGACCGATCTGCAGCCTCCTTAACCTCGGAATGATCCAATAGCCAAGAAGCAACGAAATAACAAGGGCGGTCAGGGTTGCGTAGATAGTCCTGAAGGTAATGTATCTGAATACATTCAGAAAGGAGTAATCGGCGTAAAACATGTGAATCAGCTTATAGAGCATTCTCCTGTTCCTCACTCACTCCAAAATACCCCTTGATAACCTCAACTACCTTGTCCAGGGCCACCTTTCTTGAACCCTTCAGGAAAACGATGTCACCCTCTCTTGTATTTCCGGCTATTGCATCGCTCATCTCAGCATGGTTCGTAGCGAGATATGTCTGTCTGGTATCAATACCCCCTTTACATGCCCCCTCAATAACCTGGTGGCCATGTTCACCCATGACGACTAAGTATCTTGCCCCCATACCGGCTATGAGTTGGCCCGCATCAAAATGGCATCTTGAGGCCTCCTTGCCCAATTCCATCATCTCCCCAAGCCCCACCACCAGACCCTGGTCTTTCACCCTTAGCTCCCTAATGGTCTGGAGAGCAGCCTTGAGAGATGACGGATTGGAATTATAGGTATCGTCAATAATCTTGATACCACGCTTCAAATCTATAATCTGAAAGCGGCCTTTGAGTGGCCTGAAACCCTCCAAGCCTCGGGCAATCAATTCTTTTGATATAGATAAACACCGAGCGATAGCCGCTCCACCCAGTGCATTAAAGACATTGTGGATACCCGGGAGATTTATCCTCACCTGTACCGGCTCATTATCCGCGTAGATAGTGAAGGCCTGGGTGCAGTCTCCAGTCCTTCTTATGTTTCCAGCCCTCACCTGATTGGTCTTACCCAACCCAAAGGTAACTGTTGGTCCTTGAAATGTTGAGGCCAACCGTGCAGTAAATTCATTATCTCCGTTCAGGATTGCACTTGAGTCCCTGTTCATTGCCTTCAGGAGCTCGCCTTTGGCCTTTACTACCCCGTTCAAATCATCCAGGCCCTCTAAATGTGCTCTTGCTACGTTGGTTATTAATCCTATATCAGGCTCGGCAATCTGGGTTAGTCTTGCGATCTCACCAGGCCTGTTCATTCCCATCTCCAAGACAGCCATCTTGTCATCCTCTTCCAGCGATAGGATGGCCAAAGGTAAGCCAATGAGGTTATTGAAATTGCCAGGGCTCTTCGCTGTATTTGCTTTCAGAGAGAGAATCGAGGCCGCCATTTCCTTTGTTGTGCTTTTTCCATTGCTCCCGGTTATGGCAATTACCCTCGCCCCCCATTGCCTTCGCCACCACAAGGCCAGATCACCAAGGGCCTTGAGAGTGGATGGGACGGCAATTGCAACTAGATTGTTCGTCTGAAGCTCCTCGGGTATAGCGATGTTGGGCTCCGTAATCACGCCAGC
This sequence comes from Desulfobacterales bacterium, assembly GCA_030672485.1. Classification (GTDB taxonomy): domain Bacteria; phylum Desulfobacterota; class DSM-4660; order Desulfatiglandales; family B25-G16; genus JABXJZ01. The sequence goes on from DAOVGH010000004.1 coordinate 9,375, forward strand.
TGCTCCTGCATCAACTGCCTGGGCCAAGAAATTATGGCCATCGTATCTCTCACCCCTGAGGGCCAGGAATATGTGGCCGGGGACCATCTTTCTCGAATCAGTTGAAAGACCTCTCACGAGTTCATTGGGCGAGCCAGATATCTGTCTTGCACCGAGTGCCGAGACCAGTTCCTTAACGGCTATTTCCCCCCACTTTGCGCCCATTCACTTTCCTGTTTCTTGGCTCTATTGTGTTTGTTGACTTTGTTGTGTTCACTCTAGCAACTTACAATGGGATCCAGCATGGCAAATCCCAAATCACCCATCGCCACATCTTTAACTTTAGGCACTTTATCAGCCCGAGGCTGATTTAGCTCACTTTAGGCACTTTCGGCACTTCTTGTTGCTGTGTTGGTTGCCAGGGCTGCCTCCTCCAGATCATCAAAATGCCTTCTTCTGTTTCCAATAATCTGATAATTTTCATGGCCTTTACCAGCGATCAGGACAATGTCTTCTTTCCCAGCCATATTGATAGCGGCATGGATGGCCTTTCGCCGGTCCAAGATAATTTCATAGCCCTTTTCACCACATGAGAGGTCTAATCCAATCCTCTTTAAGCCCGATTCTTTCATGCCAACTTCAACCTGATTGGCAATCTCCGCGGGATCCTCTCCCCTTGGGTTGTCCGAGGTAATTATGGCATAATCACTATAGCCTCCTGCGACCCTGCCCATATCCGGTCTTTTTCCCCTGTCCCTGTCACCGCCACATCCAAAAACGGTAATCAGCTTTGCTTTAGTAAGCCCTCTCAGTGTTTGGAGCACCTTTTCCAGGGCATCAGGACTGTGGGCATAATCCACAAACAGGGAAAGCCCTCTCCTGTTCTTTACCGGCTGAAGCCTGCCAGGAACATGGGTAAGTCTCTTTACACCCCGTACAATAATCTCCAGGCCTATATCGAGGCTAAAGGCAGCTGCGGCAGCCGCCACTATGTTATAGACATTGATCTGGCCTAAAAGGGCAGAGGTCACAGGTACCTCCCCAGAAGGTGAAGCCAATCTAAAACGCGATCTGCCTGCAGAGCACTCAATATCCCTGGCACTCACCAGACAATTATCTCTAAGGCCGTAACTCACAACAGAAACCTTTGTTATTTCTTCTAACACCCTACCCTTTGGATCATCCATATTGATTACTGCCTTAACCCGATCTCTATTTTGACCCTCACCCAGTGAGCGAAAGAGCAGGGATTTTGCCCTAAAGTACTCCTCCATTGTTGTATGGTATTCGAGATGGTCCCTTGAAAAGTTGGTGAATATCACCCTTGACCAGTTCAATCCTCGCGTCCTCCCCTGGTCAAGAGCGTGGGAGGAGACCTCTGCTATAATATCGGTTACACCAGCATCCCTCATCTCACTTATAATCCTCATCAAATCGGTAGATTCAGGTGTAGTTAATAATGCCCTCACTGATTTTCCCGCAAACCTATAGCTGACACTTCCTATGACGCCCACCCTTCTCCCAGCCTCTTTCAATATCGACTCCAGGAGGTAACTTGTTGTTGTCTTGCCATTCGTACCGGTGATACCTATTAAATTCATCCCCCGAGCAGGATAGCCGTAAAACCGGGCAGCCAGCTCAGAGAGGGCAACCCTTGTATCAGGCAGCCTGACAATCGTTATACCCCCGGATATTCGTTCAACAGTCTCTACTGCTAATGCATGGGCACCTCTCTGAACAGCATCAACCACATACCGATGCCCGTCTTGCTTGCTCCCCCTCACAGCAACAAATAGGTAGCCCTTTTTGACAGCCCGAGAATCACAGGTTACCCCTTTGATCTCAGGATTTCCCCTTCCATGTTGTTCCAGGATACGGTGCCCCTTCAATAAGGTATCAAGCCTCATCCTCGTCGCTCGTTACTG
>DAOVGH010000054.1 GCA_030672485.1 Desulfobacterales bacterium
CGGTAGGGTGGTCTAGATACTTAAAGTTATAAGTGCCTAAAGTGAGCTAAAGTGCCTAAAATTAAGGCAACAGACATAAATAAATTAAAGGATTGAGGAATTATATTAGGGATTGTGGGTTGAGGTACAATTCAAAATTAAAATGAGTAAGTCTGTCTGCGATGACCTATTGCTACTTATCAGCTCACTTTAGGCACTTTAGCTCACTTAAAACTTTAGGCACTTTAGATTAATAAAGGGGGTTAGCCGTAATGGAGGAATTGATTGTAGGCCTTGACATAGGCACGAGTAAGATCTGTGCAGTGGTTGGAGAGCCGAGGCCTGATGGGATAGTGGATATTATAGGAATGGGATCTCATCCATCTATCGGGCTGAGAAAGGGTATGGTGATCAACATCGAAAACACGGTAAATAGCATTAAGGAGGCCATAGAAGAGGCAGAGACTATGGCTGGCTGCGAGATCAGCTCTGTCTATGCTGGAATCGCCGGAGGGCATATAAAGGGTTTTAACAGTCATGGGATTATAGCTTTGAAGAAGAGGGAGGTGGGCAAAACAGATATTGAGAGGGTGATTGACGCGGCCAGGGCGGTTGCAATTCCCATGGATAGGGAAGTTATCCATACCCTTCCCCAGGAATTCATTGTTGATGATCAGACTGGTATTAGTGATCCCACGGGGATGTCAGGTGTCCGCCTTGAGGTTAAGATACACATAGTAACTGGATCAGTTACATCAGCGCAGAATATTATCAAGTGTGCCAACAGGGCAGGTCTCGATGTTTACGATATTGTCCTCGAATCACTTGCCTCCAGTGAGGCGGCCCTTACAGATGAGGAAAGAAATCTGGGCGTTGCGTTAATAGATTTTGGAGGCGGGACCACGGATTTGGCTATATTTTCCCAAGGCTCGATAAAGCATACGTTTGTATTGACATTAGGTGGTGACAACCTGACCAATGATATTGCTATCGGAATTAGGACCCCCTTTAACGAAGCGGAGAAAATAAAGATGAAGTATGGATGTGGCCTCACCTCACTTATCGGCAAGAATGAGACTATTGAGGTTCCCAGTGTGGGTGACAGGACACCAAAGGCTGTCAGCAGGCAATTGCTGGGAGAGATTCTAGAGCCGCGAGTGGAGGAGATCTTTAGCCTCATCTGCCAGGAAATGGCCAGGTCTGGGTATGATGATCTGGTCACCTCTGGCGTTGTTGTTACAGGCGGGTCTTCTATCCTGCCAGGTGTACCGGAGATCGTGGAGCAGGTTTTCAATATGCCTGCCAGGATTGGTTACCCTGCTAATATCGGGGGATTAAAAGAGATTGTCAACAGCCCCATGTATGCAACAGCAGTAGGCCTCGTCCTCTATGGGGCTAACTCACAGCAGAGAGAGAAGAGGTTTAGGATAAGGGATACGAATATCTTTAACCGGATAGTATCCAGAATGAAGAGATGGTTTACGGAAGGAGAATAAAAAACTTGGGGGCTTCGCCCCAATTGGAGCATTGGAGAGATGGAGTACTGGAGTGATGGGTGCTAATCCAGTACTCCAACACTCCATTACTCCATGTGGCAGGCATAAATTCAGGCCATCAGAGATACTGTGCGATAAGTTATAGGAATTTCAAAACATAAATCCAAGGGAGGCGAATTATGAGATACGAATTTGTTGAAGAGAGCCCAACTGCCAAGATAGAGGTCTTTGGTGTTGGAGGCGCAGGGGGCAATGCAATCAATAACATGATTGCTGCTGGACTCAAGGGGGTGGATTTCATAGCCGCAAATGCTGACAGACAGGCCCTTGATCTTAACTCCGCCCTTCAAAAACTGCAGTTAGGGGCCAATCTCACCCATGGTTTGGGGGCCGGTGCTGATCCGGAGAAGGGAGCCCTGGCGGCAGAGGAGAGCGTGGAGGGAATAAGGGACGCTTCAGAGGGGGCGGATATGATCTTTATTACAGCAGGCATGGGAGGAGGAACAGGCACAGGCGCATCTCCCATAATCGCCAGGGAAAGTAAAAGTGTCGGGGCCCTGACAGTGGCAGTTGTAACAAAACCCTTTGACTTTGAGGGTGAGAAAAGGATGAAGACAGCCCTGACCGGCATTGAGAGACTTAAGAATGAGGTTGACACCCTGCTCGTCATTCCAAATCAGCGATTAAGGACACTAGGGAATAAGGATACGCCTTTCCTGGATCTTATGAAGATGGCCGATGATGTTCTTCTCTATGCAGTCAAAGGGATATCGGATCTTATTACGGTCCCTGGCTTCATAAACCTTGATTTTGCAGATATCAAAAGGGTCATGGAGCAAATGGGAACAGCCATAATGGGTACGGGGATAGCTGAGGGAGAAAACAGGGCCGTTGAGGCAGCCCGGATGGCCATTAACAGTCCCCTGTTAGAGGATGTGTCAATTAATCAAGCAAGAGGTGTTCTCATGAACATTACCGGTTCTACCATGATGACTATGGATGAGGTTATTGAGGGATCATCCTTTATAAAGAATGAGGTCCATCCCAGTGCAGAGATCATATGGGGTATGGTCTTTGATGATAATATGGATGATGTGATGAGGATAACCGTTATTGCTACTGGTATAGGCGGGAGTAAGGATAAAAATGTTGTCAATATAAGGGATCTTACCCCCGAGGAAAAGGAAGAGGATTGGACAGTAAGGTTAAAGGAGGATTTTGATAGGCCGACATACCAGAGGCGGTTGGCTGAGGGAGAAAGAGATACGCCTCTAGATGAGAGGGGTTTAAATCCTGGGAAGAGGGGTATATTGCACAGGGTCTTTCAGAGGGAAGGTCTTGAATATCCTACGTTTTTGAGAAAGCAAGCAGATTGATGGGCGAAATTGTGCTATCCCCTTCAAAAGCTTTACCGTAGGGGATTCTACGATTCTGCACTTTCAAATCTTGGAGCAGTTTTGACGCTGTCCGGGGTGCCTTCTCTTTTCCATTTATAAGCCAGTAAAGAGGAGAATCAGTTTGTGATTTCCAAAGAATAAAAAAATTACACCTCTTCCAATCTGGTAACCAGGTCTCTGAAGTTAATAATCAAAGCACTTCTGTATTTTCCAAGAACATCTAAACTAATAATAGGTTGCTCTCTGTTTATTTTCTTAGGCACCCTCAAGAAATCTATCTTCCTTTTGGCAGTTCCTGCATGCTTGCCAACTATTATGTAACCGATTCCCTCCGGTCCTCCAAGAGATTTCAGTCTTTTAAAATCCTCTTCGAGTTTCTTACGTAGAGACTCAATAACACACATGATCATTTTTAGGTTTACTCCGTAATCAGAAAGCTCTTTAATAACCAGAAACTGAAGGACGTTTTCTAAGGAATATCTGCGTTGATGTCCCCGCCCTTTGCCTAAATCGAGTTCTGGTGTCACCACTGCCTCTTCAGTGTAAAACTGCACAAGTCTTGGACTCAATCCAGTAATCTCAGCAATATCTTTCCGCGTGTATCCTTGCATGTCATTATCTCGTAATCAAAATCAGTTTATGATTATCATGCCAGGTAATATCTTACATGTCAAGCTATGGCCTGGTAAAATCTTTTTAATCACATCTAGCTTGAATTCTCACTTTCTTTTGTGATTTACCAGATTTTGCAGATCTACCTACACCGGCAATCCTATAAGAGATAATTGCGGAAATAAATCAGTGTGGGATTTTTTGGGGTGGCGTTAAACACACAATTCTGTCATACTTCTGTCCTGATCATTTTGGGTGAATACCACAGTATGTTGTGTCAATTCTTGGCTAGGGACTATGGATAGGGGGGAGTTGGAAGATGTCCAAAATCGCCACTCTCAACAGGAGAAGGCTTTCTAAGGAGAGGGGTGCCGTAAAAAAGGACTGGGGCGGCAAGATATCCGTGGCCCTGATCTACCCTAATTATTACCAGGTTGGAATGTCCAATCTTGGCTTCCAGGTAGTCTATGGAATATTGAATGATAATCCCGCTATCATATCAGAGAGGGTATTTCTACCAGGAGAAGAGGAGTTATCCATATATAAGAAGACAGGTCAGTCCCTCTTTTCTTTAGAGTCACAGACACCCCTACCGGCATTTGATCTTTTAGCATTTTCCCTTTCATTTGAAAATGATTATCCGAATATCCTTACCATTCTTGATTTGGGGAAAATTCCCCTCATGAGTGAGGAAAGAGGTGAGCATTATCCCCTTGTCATAGCAGGGGGCATAACAACCTTTATGAACCCTGAGCCGCTGGCCAACTTCATAGATTGCTTTCTTATTGGGGAAGGTGAGGTTATCTTGAAGGAATTCTTTCAGGTCTATGTTGATCTTCCGTTATCGGCTGTTAATAAAGAAGAGGCCTTGAGGATTTTGGCAGAAAGGGTCGAAGGTGTTTACTGTCCTTCCCTCTATAGTGTTACATACCATGAAAATGGTTCAATTGCCTCCTTTGAGCCTTCAGCCTCCTCTATCCCCTCCAGGGTGAAGGCTGTCCGACAGATCCCCTTAAAGGGGTCTTTGCGCCGATCACGGGTAATTACCCCCCTTACGGAGTTCTCTGATACCATCCTTGTAGAACTTAACCGCGGATGTGGTATCGGATGCAGGTTTTGCGCCGCTGGTTATGTGTACAGGCCCCCAAGGGCCATAGAAGAAGAGGAGATATTCGCCTCACTCAAGGAGATTTTGGCTAAAAACAGCAGGATCGGTCTGATAAGTCCCGCAGTTTCTGATCTCCCCGGGATCGAAAGATTGACCACGTATGTCCTTAAGAAAGGGGGTGAATTCTCTCTCTCTTCCCTCAGGGCGGATTCATTAACAAAAGGCTTGCTAGAGAATTTAAAAGGGAGCGGTCAGAAAACCCTGACTATTGCCCCAGAGACAGGCAGTGATGGATTAAGGAGGGTTATTAATAAGAAATTGACAACAGATCAGATCATAGAGGCCATTGTACTTATAGCAAGAACGGGCTTCTTTCATGTCAAGCTCTATTTTATCATCGGCCTTCCGACCGAAACAAGGGAGGATATAAAGGCCGTCGTTGCCCTTGTTAAATCCATACGGCACCATCTAATCAAGGAAAGCAAAGGCAGAAAGAGGATAGGCAGGATCAGATTGAGCATTAATTGCTTTGTTCCAAAACCGTTCACGCCCTTTCAGTGGTTTCCCATGGATACTCTTGACTCTCTCAAGGAAAAGCAAAGAATAATAAAAAGGGCCCTATCAGATGAAGGAGGCATTGGCATCAGTTTTGATGTCCCGAAATGGGCATACATACAGAGCCTGCTTTCCATGGGTGACCGACGGGTAGGGCAGATGCTATTGGCCGCCCACAGGAATAATGGAGACTGGAAACGAACCTTTCAATCCTCAGATATCAACCCAGATTTTTTTGCCTATAGGGCCAAAGACCTCAATGAAAGGCTGCCTTGGGATTTTATTGACCACGGTATCAGAAAATCCTTTCTCCAGAAGGAATACAATCTCGCCCTTGCCTCAAAGGAGTCCCCTCCATGCCCCCTTGGCAACTGCACCGTCTGCGGTGTTTGTACCTAGATGATTGCGTTCAAAAGTTTTGGCCATATGAATTATTGAGCGAACACCGACGGTTTTTTAATATCCTTTTCCCAACAGATAGGCCTGTTTCTGAAAGCGCCTCAAGTCTGCCAACGGCACACCACCGCGTACTGAGCCAATGGATATCGCCTCGAGCGAATTGGCCTATTCTGGTACGCTATTAAATACTAAAGAATTTGCCACAACGTTCGAGCCTTACTCACCGATTTTACATTTGGAATATTTGAATTAAATGAGTTGGTTTGTTATCCTTGCTGAAGAGTTAATATGAAGGTCGTGTTCTATATCAGGCAACTAATCCTATCTCTGGCCCTTGTTGCTGTGGTCTCAGTTGTTCCTTCAACTATAAGGGCAGGCGACATAATGGATGATTCTGGTTTTGAAAAGATGGGGAAACCCAAACTAGGGGAGTGGCTTTTTCACTTTCATGAGAGAGGCCAATCGTTTGAGGGCTATGTTTCCAGTCATCCTACCAGAGCCGCGGCCAGTCGCCGGGTGCTCGTATTTCAACCTGTTGGGCCATTCTCCAACATAGAGAAAGATATCATAGCCAAGGCGGTTGAGTTTGCAGGGATCTGGTTTGATCTCCCCACAAGGATTGAGCCGGTTCTTCCTCTTCCTGAGAGTGGATGGCACAGAATCAGGCATTTCTCGTGGATAGATAGGCCTGTTAAGCAGTATAAGACGGGTTATTTTTTGGACAAGCTTTTGCCTAGAAGGCTTCCGCCTGATGCGGTCTGTTATTTGGCCATGACCATGGCTGACCTTTACCCAGAGGAGGATTGGAATTTTGTATTTGGCCAGGCCTCCTTTTCCGATGGCGTAGGGGTCTACAGTATGGCACGATATTTTCCTCAGTTCTGGGGGCAAGAGGAATCATCGGATAGCTACTACCTTGCCCTCAGGAGGAGCTCCAAGGTGCTGGCTCATGAAGTAGGTCACATCTTTGGCCTTACCCACTGTATACACTACCGATGTACCATGAACGGTAGCAATTCTCTTGAGGAGTCTGACCGCCGCCCCTTGCGCCTTTGCCCCTTTTGTCTTAAGAAGCTACAGTGGAACAGGGGATTTGATATAAATGAAAGATATGAAAAACTAAGGGAGTTTTTTGAAAATCAAAACCTCCAGCAAGAGGCAGCCTGGACCAACCTGCGCCTAAAGAGGATAGGGTCTAATCCTCCTGAACAATAAAGAGCGTGACAGAACATAAACTTCGTGAGCTTAACCAGAGCGCGATGGGGCTTGAAGGAAGTGATTACGATTCAAGAAATGCCCTGTAGGCTTTGTATGTCATGTAGATATCCGCTTTGTGAGCAATCTCAAATGGGGCGTGCATGGAAAGAATCGAGGGACCGCAATCAACAATCTGCATGCCGTAGGTTGCAAGGAATTTTGCCACTGTCCCTCCACCGCCTTCATCCACCTTTCCAAGTTCCGCTGCCTGCCACACCACCTTTTTTTTATTGAATAGGTTCCTGAGCCACCCTACATACTCGGCATTGGCATCATTGGCACCGTATTTGCCTCCTGAACCGGTGAATTTTACCAGACATACCCCATAGCCAAGGCGCGCAGCATTCCTCTTTTCATGCACATCCTGAAAATCCGGGTCAAGGGCACCATTTCCATCTGCTGAGATGGCCCTTGAATTCATTAGAATTTTTTGAATCTCATGGTATAGAGGTTGCTTTCCATGGGCGATCATCAGATCGGCCAGCACACTTTCTAGGAATCTGGATTTGGCCCCGGTTGCGCCGTCACTTCCGATCTCTTCCTTATCAACAAATAGAATCAGGGCTGTTTTGTGCGGATTCCTTATATCAACTACGGCCCTTAGACTGGTAAAGACACAGGACCGATCGTCGTGTCCATAGGCACCAGTCAGCCCCCTGTCCCATCCAACGTCCCGTGCCTTTCCAGCAGGTACAACCTCAAGTTCAGCACTTATTAAGTCCTCCTCAATGAGGCCGTATCTCTCGTTCAGGAGGTTTAGGATTGCCAGCTTGAACCTTTCCTTTGTATCTTTATCGCCAAAGGGAAGCGAGCCAACCATCAGATTAAGCTTTTCTGCAACAAAGGCATCGGAAACCTTTTTATCGTACTGAACCTTTTTTGCTAAGTGAGGCAGAATGTCTGCCACGGTAAATACGGGGTCGGCGTCATCCTCACCAACAACAATATCTAAGGAGCTGCCATCGGAACGGATTATTCTTCCATGAATTGCAAGTGGCCTGGTGAGCCATTGGAATTTTTTTATACCCCCATAGTAATGGGTTTTCATAAAGGCCAGGTCAACATCCTCGTAAAGTGGATTCTGTTTGAGGTCAAGCCGGGGAGAGTCAAGGTGGCTGACAATTAGGTTGATGCCTTCATCTATGGGTTTGTCCCCAGATACGGATAGGGCGATTGACTTTCCCTGAAATGCCTTCATCAACCTTATTGGGTAAGTGCTTGAGGGATTCGAAGGAAAACCATTTTTAAGGGCAATATCGGAGATTACATTAACCGCCTCTCTTTCTGTCTTCGCCTTGTTTAGAAAATCTTGATACCCTTTATCAAAATCAAAAACCCTCTTTTTTTCTCTTTCATCTATTGCATCCCAAACAAGTTTGGGCTTAGAGATTAATCTCTGACTAATTCTTTCTATCTCCTTTTTTTTCATGATCTTCTCCGTTTGTTTCCAAGACACCTATTATTTGATTAATATTGCTGATGTTTTCTCTTATACAGAAATCAGTAAGTCCAGTGATTATTTCCATTGCTGTGTTTGGATTGATGAGGTTTGCTGTCCCCACCTGAATGGCCCTTGCCCCCACAATAAGAAATTCAAGGGCGTCCTCGTAGTCCATAATGCCACCCAAACCGATCACAGGGATTTTTACGGCTTCAACAACCTTGTGAACGAGATAGAGGGCTATCGGTTTAATAGCAGGGCCGGATAGTCCTCCTATGACGTTTGCCAACTTGGGTCGTCTGGTAGCCACATCTACAGCCATACCCAATAGTGTGTTTGTGACCGATATGGCCTGTGCACCGGCCGACTCCACTGCCCTTGCTATGATGGTTATATCAGTCACATTGGGCGTTAGTTTTACTATGACAGGTTTGGTTGTATTTCTGACTACCTCATCCGTTACCATGGCCGCAGTATCTGGATCTGTGCCAAAGGCCATACCCCCTTCCTCCACATTAGGGCAGGATATATTTATCTCTATGGCAGCGATTCCGTCAACTTTCTCTATCCTTTCGGCCATCTCTGCATATTCCTCCACGGTATGCCCGTATATATTAGTGATGACTGGGGTCCTAATTGTGGCGAGGGAAGGGAGCTTTTCTTCAACAAAGGCCTCTATACCAATGTTAGCAAGCCCGATTGCATTCAAGAGACCGCAGGGTGTCTCTACAATCCTCGGAGGTGGATTTCCAGGCATTGGCCTTAGGGATAGGCCCTTGACAATTATGGCTCCCAAAAGAGAGGGGTCATAAAAACAGGTCAATTCATCCCCATAACCGAAGGTGCCCGAGGCAGCAAGAACCGGGTTCTTTATCCTTAAGCCTCCTATGTCAACCGATAAATCAGGCAATGCACCCATTACATAACCTCCCAGTCAATCATCTCGGCTGAAAACACGGGCCCATCCTGACACACATAGTAATACGGTTTGTCCTTG
>DAOVGH010000003.1 GCA_030672485.1 Desulfobacterales bacterium
AGTATCTATGATTCCGTTTTCCACCAACAACACTGCACTTGCTAAACCATCGAAATCAGAACGCGTCAAAAGTCTCATAAAAATCCCTCCTTATGCCAGTTAGGGTCATTCTTTTTTCACTCTTCTCCCTCATAATTCACACTCCATGCCACTTGAAGACTGGGGTCAGATTGATCCCACTTTTTCCATAGGTACAATGTTTTCAGATAGGTTCCAATCAATATAGAATATGGAGGGCAAAATGGTCAAGGAAAAACCCTGTTAACTCCTTTGACATCTTTTCAACTAAAGCTTTAATCTCAGGGATTTTCTATTTAACTGCAACCCAGACTGAAAACCCCCATTTACGCCCCAGATGCTCCCTGGGATAGGCTCAAATACAGGGACATCTTTGTGACCCTGAATTATTCCGAAATTAGATTCACCTTCCCTGGAATCGTCCCATGAGACCTCGACTCTTCCAGGCGGACTCGGGGCAGAGTTCTTGACAGCACAAACATCTTATGCATTTACCCTCATTGATTCCCGGGAACTCGTCCATTTGCATGGCCCCTGTCGGGCATCCCTCAACGCAGATCTTGCATTTCTTGCAGAGCTTCTTGTCCAGCACCAGCTTGCTCCGGCTGATCGTTCCGAATAACCCCCTATTTATTAATCTGGCCACAAAGTTAAGGCGTTTAATCCTCATCGGGAGCTTGAATGGAACCCGTTCCGGTCTTTCACCTACAATCTCGATGGAGTCGGTATCAATTGGCCCCAGGCCGCCTTGAGAAGCATATCGGATGTGATGAACCTCTTCTGGTGGCAGCCCCATAATCCTGCACATGACAGCATCCAGGGCCACGGCGTTGGTAGAGGCAAGGATCTTGCCCACTCGCTTCGGGGTTCCGGAAGTGGGGCCATTTCCTTCCATTGAAACGATTCCGTCCATGATAGTGAGGTCAGGGGGGCGTATCGAATAGATGTCTGCAAGCAGCTCACTCAAGTCCCTAATACCCGGGGCTAATCCATGACACTGGCTCTTGTCGGCTCCTGCAACAATACCGAACATGTTCTTAACGGCCCCAGTAACAACAGTAAGGGAGTGTGTCTTCATCTTGGGGACGTCTATGAGGAGATCTGCCTCAAGTATATCCCGAGAGACGGCAATCGAATCCATGAACTTAGAACCTAAAGAAACCAGAGTGGTATTCAGCGCTATGTTCTTATATGCGTCATCGACCGCATCAATTATACCGGTTACCTGGGCCACTTTCTGGTTGAGGCCATAACCACCCACCCCACAATTATCGCCCACCATAACCTTTGCCCCTGCCTTCCGAAAGAATTCGGCGATCGCGCTTACAACCAAAGGGTGCGTTGTTGCGTGCCGATCGGGCGGGAACAAGCCGATCATATTTGGCTTTACGAACACGATCTTACCTGAGAGCCCCTTGCGCCAGGCCTCTAAGTCAAGGGCTTCGACAATTTTAGGCATGACTGGCTCAAAATGCTCATAGGACGCATCGGTCACAAGGACACGTGCGTGCGCTATGGTTTTGTCCCTTTTTTCCATATGGAAGAGCTCTCCCTTAAGGAGGCTGTTTGCCCCTGAGTCAGGAGAATACTGGCGCCTTCTGGGAACTTTTTTTCACAGGCCCCTCCCGAAGGTCAGGATTATGCTGTTGGTTGATCTGCCGCCTGGATCAGCTGAGGATTAGAGGATAGCGTTTTTCCAGAAGCACGTCCATATCTTATATGCGATGGATAGGTTTTGACTTTGACTTCAAAGTCAGAGGTCATAGATTTAGTTCACATTCTATAATTTTGAGGGTAGACTGTATATAAAAAGACCAGTAAGCGCTCTGCGCCCAGCGAACAGCCATCAGCAGGAATGAACCCAACAAGCACAAGAGATATAACAAAGTCAAGAAACTGAAATGAAAAACCGCTACTATGATCTAAACTCCTATCTCAGAAACATATTCGGCTGCAGGGTACAAAAGATATCCCTGGATGCAGGCCTCACCTGTCCGAATAGAGACGGACGCATTGCAAGGGGTGGCTGCATATATTGTAACGCAAGAGGATCTGGTACAGGTGCTATGAAAGAAGGGCTGCCCATTACCGCACAGATAGTGAAAGCCAAAGAGTTTCTCAAGAGGAGATATAAGGCCGAGAAATTTATTGCATATTTTCAGTCTTTTTCAAATACCTATGGGCCCTATGAGAAACTAAAAGGGCTATATGAAGAGGCGCTTGCCCTCGATGATATCGTGGGATTGTCCATAGGTACGAGGCCGGACTGCATAGATGAATCCATACTTACGCTCCTTGAGAGCTATACAAGGGATTATCTTATCTGGATAGAGTACGGGCTCCAGTCGATTCACGACAGAACACTTGCCTTCATAAACAGGGGCCATGATGCAAACTGCTTTAAGAGGGCCGTAGAGCGAACCAGGGACAGGGGGATAAAGATCTGCACACACGTCATAGTCGGCCTTCCCTTTGAAGATAAGCCTGATATGCTTGCTACAGCAAAGGCAGTGGCTGCAATGGGGATTGATGGAATCAAGATCCATCTGCTCTATGTTGTTAAGGATACGAGGATGGAGAGGTTATACCTGGAAGGCACCTATAGATGTCTTGAGCAGGAGGAATATGCAGATCTTGTTTGCGATTTCCTGGAAATTCTTCCCCCTGATATGGTCATTCAGCGCCTTACAGGAGATCCTCATCCCGCTGAATTGGTGGCCCCTGAATGGTCACTGAGAAAAAATGAGACCCTCTCGCTCATTAGGGAGATTCTCGCTGATAGAGACTCCTGGCAGGGCAAGAGATTCAGTCAGGTGGATATATATCCTTAGCCTTAGGTTGTCTAAGGATGTGTAGAATTAACCTTATGAGAAATATGCTCAAGCACAATATTAAGAGGCCGCACAATATAGGCATCCAAAAGCCGGGCCTGTTTGTGTTGGTCAAGCCGGTGGAAAGGGATATGAGTGACACGAGGATTAGATACAAGGTAAGAAGAGAAAGGAAGGATAAGAGAAATAAACGGGCAAGCTTTCTTTTCATACAGTCCTATCTTCGATCTGTCGGCAGAGAAATTCTACCTCCCTTCTAATGCTTTCGTCAATTTTTGTATTCCTTTTGATTTTTTCGTAATCATACAGGATTGTTGAATGGTTTCGGTTGAAGGAACGGCCAATGGATTCCAGTGATTTGTCTGTATATCTGCGGGACAGATAGATGGCTATATTTCTTGGATAGGAGATGATTTTCTTTCTGCTCTTCGATTTAAGTGCCTCTCCATCAATCTTAAAATACTTGCAGACTATTCTCTGAATATCATCGAGTGTTACAACACGTTTGGCAGGCATTAATCGTTTCACAGTCTCTTTTGCCAGGTCCATCTTTATTTCCCTTTTTAGGTAAAAGGAGATGGCCTCAAGGGAGGCGAGAATCCCTTCAAGTTGCCGTATATCCTGGGTTACGTTCTCAGCCAAGAAGTGGGCCACATCTTCTGGGAGGGAAACTTTTCGCTCGCGAGCCTTTTGTTTAAGGATGTCGAGTCGGGTATGGAACCCGGGCTTCTCAATGCTTGTTAGGACGCTCGAGGTAAGCCTGGAGCAAAGCATCTTTTTCATGCCCGGGATTTCCTCCGGCGCAAGGGGGCTGGTAAATATAACCATTTTTCCGTCGTTGAACAGGGAATCAAGTGTATACCCGAGTTCAATCTGTGTTTTTTCTTTGCCACCGAGGAAATGCAATTCCTCCAGGAGAAGTACATCACACAACTTACGGTATTTATTTTTAAATTGGTCGATTAGATTATTCCTCAATGCATATATCATCTGGTTGGTAAAATCCTCCGTTGTGATATAGAGGACCTTTGTCGTGGGTTTTTCCTGGAGGATTGAGTTGCCAACTGCCTGGATTAAATGACTTTTTCCCAGACCGGTTTTTGCCAGCAAAAACAGAGAGCTGTAAGGACAATAAGCGCTGTTTGCTAATGCCTTGGAGACTGAGTATGCAAATTCATTGCACTCACCGACCACAAAGTTATCAAAGGTAAAGCGCGCGTTTAAGTACCTCTCACCCGCCCTAATTTTTCTCGGCATATTTGGAAGGGTTAATTGTTTTCCATTACCATTCCCCCCATTAGGCAAGAGCTTGGTTAATTGTCTATTTTGTAAAACCTTGAGAATTAGTTTATGCTGACCAAGGCCTGCTTTAGAAAGTTGCCTATGAAAGAGGGAGGAATAATTCTCCTGAACCCAGTTTCGAAAGAATTTGTTAGGACATCCAAGACGAATCGTATTTTCACCTGAATCGAGAAACTCTAATGGCTTTACCCATAAAGAGTAACTCTTTTCATCCATTTCTTCTCTCAGGAGTTCTTTCACCTGATTCCACACAGCTTCCATATCTTGGCCTCAATTTTGGCAGGTGTTTATATTTTGAAGACCTGAAGGTCTATCTAAAAAAAATAGACATGACTGTCAAAGGTGATTATGTGAAAAAATATCTTAGACCTTCTTTAGGTTTTCAACATAGATAATACATTGATTCAGTGGAAATAATGGGTGAAGTCCCGTCAAATCCTTGCTGAAAAAAGAAATAGGTAAAATAAAATATTATCAATGAATTCAAATAATTATATTTCTATTTGACAAGGCGGATGAGTTTTTCCACATTGTCGAACTCTCATTTTCTTCAAAAAGCTTTCTTTTTTAAACGCTCTCTTTTTTTCCATTGGATTTTTTCCTGTTATAAAGACAAGGATATATGGATTACAGAGTGGGCAAGGATCTCGCTCATCTTCGGGTGATTACACTTTTTATCTCTCGAGTAACTTTTTTTATTTTATTTTCTATGATATTTTCTGAAAAAGTTTATCATACCTGAATCAAGTGAGGGGAGGTAATGGGTAAACTTAGGGTTGCACTAATTGCTGGAGGGTGGTCAAGGGAAAGGGAGATATCCCTGAAAAGTGGAGCATCCGTTCATAATGCCCTGGATAAGGATAAGTACGAGGTGAAGCGATATGATCCGAGTAAGGATCTTCTCAGATTAGTACAGGACGCTAAGAATATTGATCTCGCGTTAGTGTTTCTCCACGGAAAGAAAGGAGAGGATGGTTCTATACAAGGACTTCTTGATCTTTTAGATCTTCCTTATGTCGGCTCAGGGGTCCTGGCAAGTGCATTGGCTATGAACAAAGCGCTGAGCAAGGAACTGTTCAGGTCTGCTGGCCTGAAGGTCCCGAAGGAGATGGTGATTTCCAGGAATCAGGATATTGATCCAGCTGAGATATTTTCCGTTCTGGGTAAACGGGTGGTAATTAAACCAGTAGCAGAGGGATCGAGCATCGGGTTGTATATATGTGCTACAGGAGAGGAGATTGCTGAAGCCACAAAGAATACCTTCGCTATCAGTTCAGAGGTACTCGTTGAGGAATATATTAAAGGCAGGGAGGTAAGCTGTGGGGTTCTCGGCAACAGAGAACCAGAGGCCCTGCCGGTTGTTGAGATCATTCCCCGGGAGGAATATCGTTTCTTCAGTTACACGGCTAAATATCTGCCCGGGGCATCCAAGGAGATATGTCCGGCACCACTCCCCAGAGACGTATGTAAGAACGTTCAAAGCTCTGCCATAAAGGCCCACTGTTTACTCAATTGTAGAAACTTCAGCAGATCGGATATGATAGTGAGCGCTGGCGATGTGTATATTCTCGAGACAAACACCATACCGGGGATGACAGGGAACTCTATCTTTCCGTTAGCCGCAAGGACGGCCGGACTATCTTTCTCCAAGCTTATGGATAGGTTGATCGAGCTCGCATTTGAAGCCTAGACGGCGGATCTTCCCTTGACCTTTGGATAGTTGACATCCAGCATGGGAGATTAGATAATAGTCGGTATGGGTGGAAGATATGGAAAATATGGTGAGATAAAGAGATTCGAGAGGTTACGGAAAAACAGAGGGAATGTATCCCGTGGCCAAGGAAGGCCCCATTTTTTAAAAAATAGCATGGGCGGATCGAGGGCATCAAGGAGGAAATTCCGTCACCGAAGCCCGGAAGATTAAGGTAGGAGGGAGAAGTGCGCTTACAACGGGAGCACTGGAATACTGGAGAGATGGAGTAATGGAACTTAAACCATCTTGGTACTTCTCTTCTACATTCCTCCAATACTCCATTACTCCAAAAAGGCGCTATCATCTTCCGTTCCCCTGTGGCGGGATAGAATTTGGGAGAGGTTAATTGGTTATGGAGACTGTAACGATAGATGGCGTAACCTTACATCTCAGTCAGCCGGACGAGTTACCCATGAATTGGGTTGGCCAGGAGGAGTTAGTAACCCAGATAATGGCAGCATGGTTGGTTATGGGTTCTGGTGATTTTCCCCTCAATCCACGCCTGATAGGAAAGCCCGGGGTTGGAAAAACTACCTTGGCCTACCATGCGGCCAGGAGGCAAAATCGGCCTGTCTATCTC